>JACRNP010000001.1 GCA_016234845.1 Deltaproteobacteria bacterium
GAGAAGTACGCGAGGAACAGCGACGTGATCATGAAGATGATCGCCGCCCCCGCGGTCGCCTTGCTCAGGAAACTGGTCGGCCCGGTCGACCCGAACAGGGTCTGCGAGGAGCCGCCGCCGAAGACCGCGCCGATGTCGGACCCTTTCCCGGTCTGCAGCAGGATGACGAGGATCATCGCGATGGAAACGATCACGTGCAGGATGACGATGAGCGTGTACATTTTTCTTCTCGCGTTCTCTCTTTCGGTTATTTGAACTTCACGATCCTCGCGAACGACTCGGGGGAGAGGCTCGCCCCGCCGACCAGCGCGCCGTCGATGTCCTCTTTCGCCATCAGCTCCGCGATGTTGTCGGGCTTGACCGACCCTCCGTAGAGAAGCCGCACGGACGCCGCCGCCGCTCCCCACAGTTCCGCCAGGGATCGGCGCAGGAACGCGTGGACCTCCTGCGCCTGCGCGGGGGATGCGGTTTTCCCGGTGCCGATCGCCCACACCGGCTCGTAGGCGACCACGATCTTCGATGCGTCCGCCGCCGGGATGTCCTTCAAGGCCCCCCGAAGCTGCCGGAGGACGACGTCGAACGTCTTGCCGGACTCCCGCTCCGCGAGCGTCTCCCCGAGGCAGACGATCGGCGTGAGACCCGCGGCCATCGCCGCGCGGACCTTCCGGTTCACCGAGTCGTCCGTTTCCGCGAAATATTGCCGCCGCTCGGAGTGCCCGACGATGCAATGGGTGGCCCCCGCGTCCGCGACCATCCGGGGGGAGACCTCGCCGGTGAACGCCCCCTCGTTCTCGAAGTGGACGTTCTGGGAAGCCACGCCCACGGCGGTGCCCCGGGTGAGCCCCGCGACCGCGGCGATCGAAGGAAACGGAGGCGCGATCACGATCTCGACGCCGGAGACCCCCGCCACCAACGGAAGAAACGCCCGGACGAACCCCTCGGACTCCCCCGCGGTCTTGAACATCTTCCAGTTGCCGGCGATGACCGGGACGCGCATGCGGCTACTTCGCCCTGGAAACGAACTTCGCCAGGTCGACCAGGCGGCAGGAGTATCCCCACTCGTTGTCGTACCACGCCAGGACCTTCGCCATCTTCCCGCCGATGACCTTCGTGGAGAGCGCGTCGAACGCCGAGGAGCACGGGTCGTGGTTGAAGTCGATCGAGACCAGCGGCTCGTCCACGTACTGCAGGATCCCCGAAAGGGGCCCGTCGGCCGCCTTCTTCATCGCCGCGTTGATCTCCTCCGCGGTGGCCGCCTTCGACAGCTCGACCGTCAGGTCGACGACCGAGACGTTGGGGGTCGGGACGCGGATCGCCATCCCGTCGAGCTTCCCCTTCAGCTCCGGGATGACCAGGGAGACCGCCTTGGCGGCGCCGGTCGTCGTGGGGATCATCGACACGCCGGCGGCGCGGGCCCGACGCAGGTCCTTGTGGGGGAGGTCGAGGATCTTCTGGTCGTTCGTGTACGCGTGGATGGTGGTCATGAGCCCCCGCTCGATCCCGAAGGTGTCCAGGAGCACCTTGGCCACCGGGGCGAGGCAGTTGGTCGTGCAGGAGGCGTTGGAGATGATCGCGTGCTTCGCGGGGTCGAACCGGTTCTCGTTGACGCCCATCACGAAGGTGGCGTCCTCGCCCTTCGCGGGCGCGGAGATCAGGACCCGCTTCGCGCCGGCCGAGAGGTGCTTCGCGGCGCCCTCCCGCTCGGTGTACTTTCCGGTGGACTCGATGACGACCTCGACGCCCAGCTTCCCCCACGGAAGCTCGGAAGGATCCTTGCACGCGAGGACCTGGACCTTCTTCCCGCCGACGACGATGGCGTTGTCCTCGACCTTCACCGGCTCCCCGAAGCGGCCGTGCACGGAGTCGTACATGAGGAGGTGCGCCAGCGTCTTCGCGTCGGTGATGTCGTTGACCGCGACGATTTCCAGCGAGGGATCCTTGTACGCCGCCCGGAAGAAGTTCCGCCCGATCCGCCCGAACCCGTTGATGCCGACCTTGACCGCCATGGGACCGACCTCCTGTACGATATATGGAGAAATCCAACCGAAATCTGAAGAGTATACCCCGGCCGGCTCCCTGTCAATTATTCGGGTATATAATGAAACCCCTTCGGGAGGGGGTATTTCCATGGATTCACGGGGGATCCTGGTGACTCGTCGGCTGCCGGGGGTGCCGTTTACGGCCCTCGCCGGGCGGTTCCGGGCGGCCGGGCCGCCGCCGGACGGCCCGATGCCGCGGGAGGAGCTGCTCCGGAGGGCGTCCGGAGTCTCGGGGATCCTGTGCACCCTGGCGGACCGGATGGACGCGGAGCTGATGCGGGCGGCGGGCCCCTCCCTGAAAGTCGTCTCGAACTTCGCGGTCGGGGTGAACAACGTCGACGTGGCGGAGGCGACCCGTCGCGGCATCCGGGTGTGCAACACCCCCGACGTGCTCACCGACGCGACCGCCGACCTCGGGTTCGCCCTCCTCCTGTCCGCCGCCCGGAAGCTTCCGGAGGCGGAGCGGTTCCTGCGGGAGGGGCGGTGGACCGGGTGGGATCCCTGGGGGTTCCTGGGCGTGCCCGTCGCCGGAAAGACGATCGGGATCGTCGGGATGGGGAAGATCGGATCGGCGATCGCCCGCCGCTCCCGCGGTTTCTCGATGAGGATCCTCTACAGCGGCAGGAGAAGGCTCGCGCCCGCGGCCGAGGCGGAGCTCGGAGCGTCGTACCGGCCTCTCGACGACCTCCTCGCGGAGAGCGATTTCGTCGTGCTGTGCGTTCCGCTCACGGCGGAGACGCGCGGGCTGATCGGCCGCGAGCGGCTGCGGAAGATGCGGCGGACGGCGGTGCTGGTGAACATCGCCCGCGGGGAGGTCGTGGACGAGGAGGCGGTGGCGGAGGCGCTGTCCGAGGGGAGGATCTTCGGTGCGGGGCTGGACGTCTACGAAAAGGAGCCGCAGATCCGCCCGGATCTCCTCGCGGCGCCTTCGACCGCGCTCCTGCCGCACATCGGCAGCGCCACGGGGGAGACGCGGGAGGCGATGGGAAGGCTGGCCGCGGAAAACCTGCTGGCGGTGCTCGAGGGCCGGGAGCCGCCGTCCCCCGTCAATTGAACCCGATCCCCTTCTTCCGAAGGAGGTCCGCGGGGTCGATCGTCCCGTTCCGGGAGAACGGGACCCGGACCACTCCCACGACGGGGGCCACGATCCCGACGGAGCCGTTGAACTCGTAGGAAAGCGACCGGGCCCCGAGCACCTCGCGCAGCGCCGCCGTGAAGGCGTCGACGGAAAGCTGCACGGGGACCTTGACCAGCGTGTCGCCGGACGGTTCGATCCGGATCTCCTCGTTCCTCTCGCCGGACGCGACGAGCTGGCTGCCGACCGTCGCCGAGTAGGCGACGTGGGCGACGGTCAGGGCGTACCCGTTGGGGTTGTGGACCGACAGGTGGAGGATTGCGGTGATCGGCGCGCGGGGGGCGAGCAGCGGGTTCCCCGATAACCCGATGTCGACCACCTTCACCTTCGGGGTCTGGAACATCTCCCGGAGGAGGGGCCGGCACGAGGGGACCGCCAGGGAGAGGAAGAAGAGCGGGAGCAGGGGGAGCAGCCGTTTGACGATCCGCATTCCGGACGTTCGCGTGGCCCCGGCGGTGCCGGAAAGCGCGTTGTTCGACCGCATGCTGAAGATTATAGGCCTTCCCGCGGAGGAGGTAGAGCGGTTTTCCGTGGTGCGGAGGGGACTCGACGCCCGGAGGAAGGGGGACGTCCGACGGGTGTACACGCTGGAGTGCGTCCTCCGGTCCGCCGCCCGCGAGGAGGAGGTGTGCCGGCGCGTCCCCGACGCGCGCCGGTACGAACCGCCCCCGGACCCGTTTCCCCGGTCCCCGGTGACCGCCCCGGAACGTCCTCCCATCGTCGTCGGGACGGGCCCGGCGGGGCTGTTCGCGGCGCTTACGCTGGCGCGCTTCGGGGCCCCTCCCGTGGTGCTGGAGCGGGGACGCCCGGTCGAGGAGCGGACGTCGGACGTCGGCCGGTTCTGGAGCGACGGCATCCTCGATCCCGAAAGCAACGCCCAGTTCGGGGAGGGGGGCGCCGGCACCTTTTCCGACGGGAAGCTGACCACGAGGATCGGAGATCCGCTGGTTACGCACGTGGTGTCCGCGTTCGCGGCGTTCGCCGGGATCCCCGGGCTGGTCAAGGACGCGAAGCCCCACGTCGGGACGGACCGGTTGCGGGAGTTCTGCCGGCGCGCGCGGGAGGAACTCCTGTCCCTCGGGGCGGTGGTCCGGTTCGGCGCGCGGATGGAGGGGCTCCTGGTCGATGGAGGAGCGGTCCGCGGGGTCCGGCTGGCCGGCGGGGAGGAGGTGCGGTCCCCCGTGGTCGTGCTGGCGGTCGGGCACTCCGCCCGGGACACGCTGCGGGCGCTCCACGCGCAGGGCGTGGCGGTCTCGGGGAAGGCGTTCGCCGTCGGTTTCCGCGTCGAGCACCCCCAGGGGCTGATCGACCGGATCCAGTACGGGGCGGCGGCGGGAAAAGGGCTGCCTCCCGCGGATTACCGCCTGGCGGCGCGGTCCCCATCGGGGCGCGGAGTCTACTCCTTCTGCATGTGCCCCGGCGGGGAGGTGCTGAACGCGGCGTCCGGCCCGTTCCAGGCGACGGTGAACGGGATGAGCCCGCGCGCGCGGAACTCGGGATTCGCCAACAGCGGGATCGTCGCGGCGGTCCCGCCCGACGGTTTCGCGGGGTGCGGCGACGGACCGCTTGCGGGGATCGCGTTCCAGGAGGAGATCGAGCGGCGGGCGTTCGCGCGGGGCGGGGGACGGTATGGACTTCCGGCGGCGAACCTGCTCGCCTTTCTCCACGGGACGGACCTCCCCCCGTCGCCGGGACGCGTCCTCGCCCCGGGGGTTGCGCGGCACACCCTCGCGGGCATCCTGCCGGAAGCGGTGGAGGAGGACCTGCGCTTCGGCCTCGTCCGGTTCGGGAAGGTGATGCGCGGCTTCGTGACCCGCGAGGCCACGCTGTACGCGGCCGAGTCGAGGACCTCCTCGCCGGTCCGCCTCGAGCGGGAGAATTACGAGTCGGTCACCCACAAAGGGTTGTATCCTGTGGGAGAGGGCGCCGGGCACGCGGGCGGGATCGTATCCTCCGCCGTGGACGGGATCCGCGCCGCCCTTCGCATCCTCGAAACCCATTCCGCATAGAAGGAAGACGCGATGCCCAAGACCCGTTTCGTGAAGGACATAAAGGAAGGCGAGCAGGTCCGCGAGCTGTTTCTCGTCGGGGGGAAGACGCTCCTGACCAGCAACGCCGGGAAGCCGTACCTGAGCCTGCAGCTGCGCGACCGGACCGGCCTGATCGAGGGGAGGGTCTGGGACCGCGCGGAGGAGATCGGCAAGCGGTTCGAGCGGGACGACGTGGTCGAGGCGAGCGGCACCGCCATCGCGTACCAGGGGCGCATCCAGCTCAAGGTCCACGACGTCCGCCGCGAGGAGAAGGGCCCCCGGGACCTTTCCGAGTATCTTCCGGTCACGAGGAAAGGGATCGACCCGCTCTGGAAGAGCCTGCAGGGGTACGTCTCGGAGGTCGGGGACCCGGAACTGAAGCGCCTGCTGTCGGCCATATTTCCCGATCCCCCGGAGACGGACGTCGCGCGGAGGTTCCGCCAGGCGCCCGGCGGGAAGACGATGCACCACGACTACATCGGCGGGCTGCTGGAGCACACCGTATCGGTCGCGGGGATCTGCCGGGTCCTGTCGTCCCATTACGAGGGGGTGAACGGCGACCTCCTCCTCGCGGGCGCGCTGCTGCACGACGTCGGGAAGGTGCACGAGCTCTCCTACGAGGGCGCGTTCGACTACACGGACGAAGGGAGGCTTCTCGGGCACCTGTACATGGGCGCGGAGTACGTCGACCGGATGTGCGCCTCCCTCCCCGGTTTCCCGGCGGAGCTCGCGATGCTGGTGAAACACATGATCCTGTCCCACCACGGGGAGCTCGAGTACGGTTCCCCCAAGCGCCCCAAGACGCTGGAGGCGGTTCTCCTCCACTTCGTCGAGAACATGGACGCGAAGGTGACGGCGTTCAACGACGCCATCGCGGAGCTCCGGGAAGGTACGCGCTGGACCGACTACCAGCGGATGTTCGAGCGGTACCTGTTCTCGGGAAAGTTCCCCGGTCCATGACCGAGAAATGGAAAGATTTTCTCGAAGACCGGGAGCGGCGGCAGCTGCTGCGGCGCCTGGTGCCGTCCGGGGACCGGTCTCCCGGGGTCGCCGTGCGGGGAGGCCGCGACTACGTCGATTTCTCCTCCAACGACTACCTGGGCCTCTCGGCCCACCCGGCGCTGGTCGCCGCCGCGAAAGGCGCGCTCGAAAAGTACGGCGTGGGGGCGGGCGCGTCCCGGCTGATGAGCGGGGACCTCGCGATCCATCACGAGCTGGAGAGGGAAGTCGCGGCGTTCAAGGGAGCGGAGGCCGCCCTGGTCTTCAACTCCGGCTACCAGGCCAACACCGGGATCGTGCCGGCGCTCTTCGGCCGCCGCGACGCGGTCTTCGCGGACCAGCTCTGCCACGCGAGCCAGCTCGACGGCGCGATCCTGTCCCGCGCGAAGCTGCTCCGGTTCCGCCACAACGATCCGGAACAGCTGGAACGGATGCTCGGGAAGCACCGCGGATCGTTCGACCGGGCGCTCGTGATGACCGAGAGCGTCTTCAGCATGGACGGGGACCGTGCGCCGCTCTCCGCGCTGCTCGCGGCGTGCCGGCGGCACCGCTGCCTCTTCATGGTGGACGAGGCGCACGCCACGGGGGTCTTCGGGCCGCAGGGGCGGGGATGCGTCGAGGCGGAGGGGCTCGCGGGCGAAGTCGACCTCGTGATGGGGACGTTCAGCAAGGCGCTCGGGGCGTTCGGCGCCTACCTGGCCGGGACGCGGACGGTGGTCGAAATCCTCGTGAACTCCGCCCGCAGCTTCATCTACTCGACCGCGCTCCCCGCCGCGGTGATCGCGGCGGACCTCGCGGCCCTGCGGCTTTGCCTTGCCGGGGAGACGCGCGGAGCGGAGCTCCTGGAACGCGCGGCGTCGTTCCGGGAGGCGCTGCGCGCGAACGGATGGACGGTCGGCGGCGAAAGCCAGATCGTCCCCGTGGTCGTCGGCGGGAGCGCCCGCGCCGTCTCCCTTTCCAGGTCGCTCGCGGAGCGCGGCTACCTCACGCTTCCCGTCCGACCTCCCACCGTTCCGGAAGGGTCCGCCCGGCTCCGGTTCTCCCTGACTTCGGCGCACACGCCGGCCCAGCTCGCGGGCGTCCTGGAGGCCCTCGGTGCGGCCTGAGTTCTTACGGACCGGCGGGGAGGGCGATCCGTCGATGGTCCTGCTCCCGGGGTGGGCGACCGACGGGCGGATCTTCGACGGACTTTTCCCCGGCGTACCGGCCGTGACGACCGGGGCGTTGCGCCCGGAGGGATTCGCCGGGCGGCTGGCGTCGTTCCTCGACCGGACGGCCCGCGGACCGGTCACGCTCGTCGGGTGGTCGCTCGGCGGCTTCCTCGCGGCGGAGTTCGCCCGGGAGCATCCGGACCGCGTGCGGCGCGTCGTCCTCGTCGGGATCCGCCGCGGCTACCCCGACGCCGACGTGGAGGCGGTGCGGGACTCTCTTCTTCGCGACCGGGCGGCGTGCCTCTCCGCGTTCTACGCGCAATGCTTCTTCCCGTCGCAGAAGGCGGAGCACCGCCGCTTCCGGGCGGCGCTTCAGCCCGAATACCTGAAGGTCATGAACGACGC
>JACRNP010000002.1 GCA_016234845.1 Deltaproteobacteria bacterium
AACTTCCTTCACATCGTCCCGGAGACGCCGTTCCTGCGGATCGACGAGATCCGGGCGCTGCAGGAGGAGCTGTCCCTCAAGGCGTTCTCCGACCGCCCCCGCGCGGCCATCCTGTGCCCCGCCGACCGGATGACGCCGCAGGCGGCCAACGCGCTCCTGAAAACGCTCGAGGAACCTCCCCCGGCGACGCACCTGATCCTGGTCGCCCACCGCGCCGCGGGGATGATGCCCACGATCGTCTCCCGCTGCCAGCGGATCCCGTTCTTCCCGCTCTCCCCGGAAGAGGCGGCCGGCATCCTGTCCCGCCATCCCGACGCGGGCCCGTCGTACCCTCCGGCCGTGCTGCGCCTCGCCGCCGCGATCTCCGGGGGGAGCCCCGGACGCGCGCTGACGCTCCTGCCCGGACTCGCGGAGGAGCGCGGCGCCTGGCTCTCCCTCCTCGCGAAGCTGATCCCCCAGGACGCGTCGGACCTCGCCGCCACGTGGAAGGGGGAAGGCGACGCCCCCGGGCGGCTTGCCGCCCCGTTGTCGCTGGTCCGGGATCTGACCCTCTTATCTTCGGGGGGCGGAGCGGATATAATGAACGCCGATCTGCGGGAACCGTTGTCCGCGGCGGCGGCGCGGCCGCCCGCGGGGGGGTGGAGCCGGGCGTTCCGGACGCTCCTCACGATCTCCCGCATGCCTCCCCAGCCGCAGAAGCGGCTGATGCTGGAGGCGTTTTTCTTCGGGCTGCGCGGAAAGGGATGACTCCGGGTCATGGACATCGCGGGAATCCGCCTTCGGGGCGTGTGCAAGACGTTCCACTTCGACTGCACCGGCGTGCCGCTCTCGAAGGGCGACTACGCGGTGGTGCAGACGGAGCGCGGGGTCGCGCTGGGCGAGGTCGTCCAGCGGATCGACGGCTGCTCCCCCGGAAACCGTAAGACCTCCTACAACAAGGCGCTGCGGGCCGCCTCCGCCGACGACATGCGCGCCCACCAGGAAAACGCGCGCCGGGAGTCCGAGGCCGAGGCGTTCTGCGCGAAACGGATCGGGGAGCGCGGGCTTCCCATGAAGCTGGTGCGGGCGGAATACCTCCTCGACCGGAGCAAGGTGGTCTTCTACTTCACCGCGGACGGCCGGATCGACTTCCGGGAACTGGTGAAGGACCTGGCACACGAGCTCCGCACCCGCATCGAGATGCGCCAGATCGGGGTGCGGGACGAGTCGCGGGTGATCGGCGGCGTGGGGCCTTGCGGGAAGGAGCTCTGCTGCGCCACGTTCCTCTCGGACTTCGAGCCGATCACGGTCAAGATGGCCAAGGACCAGAAGCTGTCGCTCAACCCCGCGAAGCTGTCGGGGGTCTGCGGCCGCCTGATGTGCTGCCTCATCTACGAGCACGACTCCTACGCCCGGCAGAAGGCCTGCGGAACGTGCGCGGCGCCGGCGGCCCCGGTTCCGCCGCCGACGGATGCCGACGACGCCGAGGAGATGACCGCGCGGCTTTCGGAGGACGAGGAGGGGACCCCGTGAGGGAGACGTTCTACATCACCACGCCGATCTACTACGTGAACGACGTCCCCCACATCGGGCACGCCTACACGACGATCGCCTGCGACGCCCTCGCCCGGTGGCACCGGATGAAGGGGGAGAAGGTGTTCTTCCTCACCGGCACGGACGAGCACGGGGAGAAGGTGCAGAAGAGCGCCGCTCGGAAAGGGCTGACCCCGCGGCAGCTCGCCGACCAGGTGGTGGCCAATTTCCAGGGGCTCACCCCCGCGCTCACCATCAGCAACACCGGGTTCATCCGCACCACCGAGCCGCGGCACTACGCCTCCGTGCAGGACCTCTTCCGGAAATCGCTGGCGAACGGGGACATCTACCTGGGCGACTACGAGGGGTGGTACTGCGTCCCGGACGAGGCGTACTGGACCGAGCTCCAGCTCGACGGCGGCAACTGCCCGACGTGCGGCCGCCCGGTGGAGAAGCGGAAGGAGCCGTCGTACTTCTTCCGGCTGTCGAAATACCGGGAACCGCTGCTTGCGTATTACGCCGCGAACCCGAAATTCATCCGTCCCGAGAGCCGGCGCAACGAGGTGATCGCGTTCGTCGAGGGGGGGCTGAACGACCTCTCCGTGTCCCGCACATCGCTCTCCTGGGGGATCCCGGTGCCCGACGCCCCGGGGCACGTGATCTACGTCTGGTACGACGCCCTCACGAACTACGTCACGGGGCTGGGATACCCGGAGCGCACGCCGGAGTTCGCGGCGTTCTGGCCCGCCGACATCCACATGGTGGGAAAGGACATCCTCCGCTTCCACGCCGTGTACTGGCCCGCCTTCCTGCTGTCCGCGGGGGTTCCGCCGCCGCGGGGCGTCTTCGCCCACGGCTGGTGGACGGTCGAGGGGCAGAAGATGAGCAAGTCGCTGGGAAACGTCGTGGACCCGTACGAGATGGTGCGCAAGTACGGCGCCGACGCGTTCCGCTACTTCCTCCTGCGGGAGGTGTCGTTCGGGCTGGACGGGGACTTCTCCGAGCGGGAGCTGGTCAAGCGCGCCAACTCGGAGCTCGCCGACAAGCTCGGGAACCTCCTCAACCGGACGCTCGGGATGCTGGGGAGATATTTCGACGGCGTCGTCCCCCCGCCCGGGCCCGCGGATCCGGCGGACGAGGCGCTTTCGGCGTGCGGCCGGTCGACCGTCGCCGCGGTCGACGCCGCGATGGAGGAGGTCGCGTTCCACAAGGCGCTCGCCGCGGTGATCGAGCTCGTCACGAAGGCCAACGAATACGTCCAGGCCGCGCAGCCGTGGGCGCTCGCGAAGGACCCTTCGAAGCGGGAGCGGCTGGGATCGGTCCTCTACAACGCGCTCGAGGCCGCCCGCGTCGCGGCCCTGCTCATGTCGCCCGTCACCCCGACCGCGTCGCAGAGGATGTGGGAGGCGCTGGTCCCCGGCGGATCGGCCGCCGAATCCGCGCGGGTCGGCGAGGCGGGCGCCTGGGGCGGCCTCGCCGCCGGCGCCACCCTCCCGAAGGCGTGCATCGTCTTCCCCAAGATCGAGACGTAAGCAAACCGTCGGGTCCCCTGCCCATGTATTTTGATTCGCACGCGCACCTGGACCTCTCCCCGCTTTCCGAAGCGGAGGAGAAGGTAGTCGCCCGGGCCCGGGACGCCGGTGTCACCCGGATCGTGACGATCGGGATCGACCCGGAAAGCTGCGCGAAGGCGATCGGGATCGCCCACCGGTACCCCGGGGTGTACGCCGCCGTCGGCCTGCACCCGCACGACGCCGGTCAGGGATCGGACCGGACCTACTCCCGGCTGGAAGATCTCTCCCGGTGCGACAAGGTGGTGGGGATCGGCGAAACCGGGCTCGACTTCTTCCGCGACCGCGCCCCGCGGGACGCCCAGCGCGCCGCGTTCCGGGAGCAGATCCGGCTGGCGCGGAGGCGGAACCTCCCGGTGATCGTCCACGACCGGGACGCCCACGACGAGGTCCTCTCGATCCTCTCCGAGGAGAACGCCGCGGAGGTGGGCGGAATCATCCACTGCTTCTCCGGCGACCTCGCGATGGCGCGGAAGGCCGCGGCGATGAATTTCCTGATCTCGATCCCCGGAGCGATCACGTACAAGGGGTCCGAGCGGCAGGTCGAGGCGGTCCGGGGGCTCCCGCTGTCGCGCATCCTGATCGAGACCGACTGCCCGTTCCTCGCGCCGGTCCCCCACCGGGGGAAGGCGAACGAGCCGGCCTACGTTCCGCTGGTCGCCGCGAAGTTGGCGGAGATCAAGGGGGTGTCCGTCGAGGACGTGGCCCGAGAGACCACCTTGAACGCCGTTCGCCTCTTCCGGATCCCCGTGGAGGAGGAGGTCCGCGTGGTCTACCGGATCCGCGACTCCCTCTACCTCAACGTGACGAACCGGTGCACGAACGCCTGCACCTTCTGCGCGAAGCGGACCGATTACCACGTCAAGGGGCACCTGCTGAAGCTCCCGGGCGAGCCGTCGGTCGCCGAGGTCCTGTCGCTGGTCGGCGACCCGACGCGGTTCGCCGAGATCGTCTTCTGCGGTTTCGGGGAGCCGCTGCTGCGGCTTTCGGACGTGGTGGAGATCGCGGGGGAGCTGAAAAGCCGCGGGGCCCGCGTGCGGGTGAACACCGACGGGCTGGCGAACCTGGTCCACGGCCGGAACGTCCTGCCGGAGCTTGCCGGCCTGGTCGACGCGCTGTCGGTGTCGCTCAATGCCCCGGACGCGGAGACCTACGCGCGGATCTGTCCCAACCGGTACGGCGCGGCGTCGTTCCCCGCACTGCTCGACTTCCTGCGGGAGGCGCCGAACCACGTCGCGTCGGTCACCGCCACCGCGGTCGACCTTCCGGGGCTGGACACCGCCGCGGTCCGCCGCCTCGCCGAGACGATCCCCGGCGTCGACTTCCGCCTCCGCCCGTTCGACGACGTGGGGTGATGGGCGGGGGACACTCTTTCCCTTCATCCCCCATCAGATCAAGAATGTCCCCCGAAAGCGCCTGCACCTTTGCGGAACCTTCTACCCGTCGAAGAACTACCGGATACAAATCCACCTTATCCAAATAGTTCCGGGAGCAACTCACCCGACCTGCCGCGGAACGTGGCGTCGCAGATCGCGGAAACGGGCGTCTCGTCCGGGTTCACCTCGATCACCCGGGCGCCGCGCCGCTTCGCGACCGCGGCGTAGCCGGACGCGGGGGCGACGACCGCGGAGGTCCCGGCGACGATCAGCAACCCGCACCGGGAGAGCATCTCCATCGCCGCGCCGGACGGGCCGGGGGGAAGCATCTCCCCGAACCAGACCACCCCCGGGCGCAGCAGTCCGCCGCAGGCGGCGCACCGCGGGGGAAGCTCCGCGAAATCGTCCCGCTCCTCGCTTTCCGCGCCGCACCCCGTGCACCGCACCACCCAGATGCTCCCGTGGATCTCCGCCAGGCGGCGCGAACCGGCCGCACGGTGAAGGCCGTCGACGTTCTGCGTGACGAGGAGGAAGTCGGGCATCGCCGCATCGGCGGCCGCGAGCGCGGCGTGTCCCGGGTTCGGCGCGCAGCCGCGGATCTTTCGGCGGCGCCACTGGTACCACTCCCACACTTCGAGCGGGTCGGCCGCGAACGCCTCGGGAGTGGCGAGCGTCATCGGGTCCCGCCGCTTCCACAACCCTTCCGGCCCGCGGAACGTGGGAACGCCGCTCTCCGCCGACACCCCGGCGCCGGTCAGCACGCAGAGCGACCGGCACGCCCGCACCCACTCCCTCGCCGCGGCGATCGATCCGGTCACCGCAGGACCGCCCGCAACGTCTCTCCGAACCGGTCGAGGATGTCGTCCAGGTCTTCCCGCGTCACCGCCTGGGGGAGGAACAGGTAGACGACGTTTCCCAGCGGGCGGAGGAAGAGTCCGCGCCGCAGCGCCTCCCGGCGGATCTCCCGGAACAGCGGGGCGGTCCCCGGCAGCGGATCTTTCGTCCCCTTGTCCCCCACCAGCTCGAGGGCGGCCACCATCCCGATATGCCGCACGTCTCCGACGAGGGGGAGATCCGCGAGGGCGCGGACCCCTTCCGCCAGCCTGGCGCTCAGGCGCTCGACCCGGTCCACCACCTCCTCCTCCTCGAAGAGGTCGAGGGAGGCCAGCGCCGCCGCGCACCCGACCGGGTTCGCCGTGTAGGTGTGTCCGTGGTAGAACGTCTTCCCTCCGGCGGGGTCGCCGAGGAACGCCTCGAACACCCCGGCGGTGGTGAGCGTGGCCGCCATCGGAATCGTTCCGGAGGTGAGCCCCTTCGACACGCAGAGGAAGTCGGGGGAGACGCGCGCCCGCTCGCAGGCGAACATCGTCCCCGTCCGCCCGAACCCGGTGGCGACCTCGTCGACGATCAGGTGCGCCCCGTGTTCGCGGGCAAGCCGCGCCGCCTCCGAAAGGTACGGAGGCGGGTAGACGATCATCCCGCCGGCGCCCAGGAGCAGCGGTTCGAGGATCACCGCCGCGACCTTCCCCGCTCCTTCCGCGAGCGCGTCCCGGAGAGGGACGGCGCACGAGACGTCGCAGCCGGGGTACCCCTTCCCCGCCGGGCACCGGTAGCAGTTCGGCGACGGAACGCGCCGCGCGGGGAAGAGGATCGGCCGGAAGGCCGACAGGAACGCGTCGACCCCGCTCACGCTCATGCACCCCGTGGTGTCCCCGTGGTAGCCGCGGTCGAGGCAGACGAATTCCGTCTTCTCTCCACCCGCCGTGGAGCCGTTGTCCGAGAAGAACACGCGGGAGAGCCCGGGGGGGGCGACCGCGGAGAGCCGCTCGGCCAGCCGCACCGCCGGCTCGTGCGTGGCCCCCGCGAACAGCACGTGGTCGAGCCGCTCCATCTGGCGCGCGACCGCCTCCCGGATCCGGGGGTGGCCGTGGCCGTGGACCACGCACCACCAGCTCGAGATGGCGTCGTAGTACCGGTTTCCGTCCGCGTCGAACAGGAACAGCCCTTCGGCGCGATCCACGAGCAGCGGCGGATCGGACGCCAGGGCGCTCATCTGGGTGTACGGGTGCCAGCAGTGGCGGAGATCCTTCCGGATCCACTCCTTAGCCCGCATTTCTCACCAGCGTCCGTAGCGAGGCGGTGGAGACGGGTTTGGATGCAAGGCGCGCGACGTGAGGGCGACGAAGGCGTAGTTGACACTACGTCGAGGAGACCGAACGAGCGCAACGCAGCAGGCGAGCCCGTATCCGCCGCCGCAGTAGGAGGCTGGTGAGAAATGCGGGCTAGGATCCATCACCCTTCCCTCCAGAGGGAGAGGAACGCCCGCCCCACCGGGGCGAACGCCTCCGCGCCCGCGACCGGGTCAGGAAGAAACGGGAGTTCCCCCAGCACCGGCACCTTCCCGATCTCCTCCACCGCCCGCAGGTTGTCCGACAGCACCTCGTCCGGCGCGGCGACCGAAGCTTCCGGGCGGTTGAACACCAACGCGACCGGCCGGATCCCCCGGAGGCGGATCGCCTCGACGGCGAGGAGCGCGTGGTTCACGCATCCGAGCCGGTTCCCGACCACCACGACCGCCGACATCCCCAGCCGCGCGACGAGGTCGACCGTCAGCAATCGAAGGGACAGCGGGACGAGGACCCCTCCGGCTCCCTCCACCAGGACCGCGTCGTGCGCCGCCGCGAGCCGGCGGTACGCCGCCCCGATCACCTCCGCGTCGACCACGGCCCCTTCCCGGGCGGCCGAAAGGTGAGGCGACGCGGGGAAAGGGAACCGGTACGGGCACAGGTCGTGGAGCTCCGCTTCCGGCACGTCGCCGGGAATCCCCATCAGGCGCCGGTGGACCTGCAGGTCGGTCGGCTCGCCGCCGGTGCCGGTCTGCACCCACTTCTGCGTCACGGCGCGAATCCCCTGCGCCCGGAGGTACCGCGCCAGAAGCCCGCACACCACCGTCTTCCCGACGCCGGTGTCCGTCCCGGTGACGAAGACCCCCTTCACCGTTCCCCCGCCTCCGGAACGGTTCCGCGGCAGAGGAACACCTGGTACGTCGCCCGGATCTCCCCCTGCCGCTCGCGGTACGCGCGTTCGACCCGCGCAAGCCTCCCCGGGCTCCACGCGGCGGGAGCCCCCTTTCCGCCGGCGCCGGTGTACAGCTCCGAAAGCGATGGAAACGACTGCCGGTAGCGGCGATCCTCGATCTCCCATTCCGGAAAGACGGCCGAAAGGGTCGATGCGATCTCTTCCCGGGAAAGGAACGCGGACGCGGCGACGCGCGCGCCGGTATTCCCACCGTCCGACTCCCGCAACGCCGCGTCGAGTTCGGCGTACGTTCCCGGGCCGAAGAAGGAGAACGTCAACGCCCCGCCGGCGGAGAGCATGGACGCCATCCTCCGGACGGTGCGGTCGAAGGAGAGAAACCACTGGAAGGTGGCGTTGGAGCTGACCAGATCGTACGTCCCGCCGGTCGCCTCCTCGGCGTCCGCCACGGCGAATCGGGCGCGCGGGTCGACGATCCGGCTCCGGGCGACGCGGACCATCGCCTCGGAGATGTCGACGCCCAGGATCGAGGATCCGGGGAAGGCGTCGAGGAGCATCCGCGTGTAGATGCCGGTGCCGCAACCCGGTTCGAGGATCTTCCGGGGCGGTTCCCCCCTCCCGGCTCCGGCCGCGAGCCGCGTGATCCGGAGCAGGTCGGCCGCCGACAGCCGCTGGGCGTGCGCGTGGGCGTCGTACCGCGACGCGCTTCCCGAGAAGCGGCGGAGGACCGCGGGATCAACCACCGGAAGCCACCGCCGCGAATCCGTCCGCGAAAAAGGCCGCGTGCGCCGCTCCCGGAAGCAGGTGGAACGAAGCCGTGCCGCTCTCCCGCGCCACGCTTTCCGCCTCCGCGGACGGGGC
Source organism: Deltaproteobacteria bacterium (assembly GCA_016234845.1). Classification (NCBI taxonomy): domain Bacteria; kingdom Pseudomonadati; phylum Myxococcota; class Myxococcia; species Deltaproteobacteria bacterium. The sequence goes on from JACRNP010000002.1 coordinate 8,357, forward strand.
GACCACGTCCTTCTCCCCGTGGGCGATCGCCACCGGACACCCCGGCAGCGACTCCCCGGAGAGCTTCGCGGAGGAGAGGAACGACAGGCCGGCCAGGA
>JACRNP010000003.1 GCA_016234845.1 Deltaproteobacteria bacterium
ACTGCTGGGAAAGGTCGAGAACCTTCGTCCGTACTACCACGCGTGCGAGTTCCTGGTCCTGCCGTCGAATTCGGCGCTGGAAGCGTTCGGCATCGTCCAGATCGAGGCGATGGCGCTGGGCAAGCCCGTCGTCAGCAGCGACCTTCCCACCGGCGTAACCTGGGTGAACCGCCACGGCGAGACGGGGCTGACGTTCCCGGTGGGGGACTCCCGGGCGTTTGCGGATGCATGCAACCGGTTGCTGTCGGATACGGGTTACAAGGCCCGGCTCGGGGAACACGCTCGCGCGAGGACCTTGAGGGAGTTTTCCTACACGGCGATGGGGGAAAAGGGGTCCCGATTCTTCGAGCGTCTCTGCGGCGGAGCCGGATGATGGGCATTTATCTCGATGGAATGTTCTACCGTTGCTCGGGGGTGGGGCGGGTCTATGAAAACCTCCTTTCGGGGCTTGCGGAGCAGGGCGGCCTCGGGGAAATCCGCACGGTAGTCCCGATGGCGCATCGGATGAATTTCATCGAACGGTTCGACCACCCGGCGATCCGCCCGGTCTTCGTCGGATACGGCCCGATGGGGATCGGGGACTTCACCCTCAAGTCGTTCGTTCTACGGTCCATGCGGAGGAATGTTCGGCTTTACCTCTTCCCCGGGCACAACGTTCCCCTGTTCGTCCCGGGGGAGTACATCGTCAGCGTGAACGACGTCACGGTGTTCTCCCCGCGTTTCGCGCTTTCGCCATACCGGAAGGCGGGATTCCGGCGGCTGCTCGCCAGGACGGTTCTGCGGGCGCGGGCGATCGTCACGATTTCGGAATCGGTGAAAGGGGAGCTGATGCGGGAGTTCGGGCTGCCCCCGGGGAAGATCCGGGTGATCCACCCGTGGGTCAAGGATGAATTCTTCCAGGCCGCACCGGAGGTCGGCTCCCCCGTTCCCGGGGATTACATCCTCTACCTGGGGCTTCGCATCGCGCACAAGAACGTCGAAGGCGTGATCCGGGCGTTCCTGGAGCTGTCCGGCGACTTTCCGGATCTCAAGCTCGTGATCGCGGGGGGCCGGTACTCGACCCCCGACATGGTGGACCGGTGGAAGGGAGATCCGCGGTTGAAAGGAAGACTGATCGAGATTCTCGACCCGTCGGACGAGGAGATCGCGCGGCTCTTCTCGAGGGCTAAGGCGTTCGTGTTCCCTTCCTACGCGGAAGGGTTCGGGCTCCCCCCGCTGGAGGCCATGGCATCCGGCGTGCCGGTGGTATGCTCCGATATCCCGGTGTTCCGCGAAGTGTACGGGGACGCCGTGGGCTTTGTGGATCCGGACCGGCCCGGGTCGATCGCCGACGGAGTCCGGAAGGTGCTCCTCGAACCGGAGTACGCCGCCCGGCAGGCGGAAAAGGGAAGGAACCGCGCCGGAATCTACCGGCGGGACCGTTTCCTGCGGGAGTACCTGGAACTTCTCGCGTGAACGTTTCCCCGCGGCGTCAGATCAACGTGAAGTGCGGCATCGGGACGATGAACTTCCCGCCCGCCAGAAGGTACGCCTTCTCCCGCAACTGGAACTCCTCCAGGAAGTGCCAGGGCAGGACGAGGAAGTAATCCGGCCGTGCGGCCCGGGCGTCCTCCTCGGAAACGATCGGGATGCGCGTGCCGACCGTCACCTTGCCCCACTTGTCCGCGTTCCGCTCCGCCGCGGCGGTGATCAGGGTGTGGTCCAGCCCGAAGTACTGCAGGAGGGTGTTCCCCTTGGTCGAGGCGCCGTAGACGTACACTTTCTTTCCCTTGCCCACCTGTTCCTTGATGAACCCCACCACGTCCTCCCGGATCCGGTTCACCCAGACGGCGAACTCCCTGTAGACGTCGATGTCCTCGAGCCCCAGCCTCGCTTCCTGGTCCCGGAGCGCCTGGACCCGCTCCCGTGCGAGTTCCCTGTAGGTCGCGTCCGCGAACCGGTTCGGGTCCGCGTTCCGGCTCCGGATGTACGTCCGGATGCTCCCCCCGTTGATGTCGTTCAGTTCCACGTCCACCACCTCGAATCCGTGGAGGTTCAGCAGGTATTCGAACGAGGTGAGGGAGTAGTACTCGAGGTGCTCGTGGCAGATGTTCCCGAATTCGTTGGTCTTCAGCATGAGCGGAAGGTAGCTCATCTGGACGATCCATAGCCCCTGCGGGTCCATCACGGTTTTTACGTCCGAGACGAACCGGTTGGGATCCTCCAGGTCGTAGAACATGGCGATGCTGGTGACGATCTTCGGGCGGCGCCCGGCCGGTTCCGGGTCCTTCGCGAACGTCTCCGAGTCGAAGAATCCGACCACCAGCCGGTCGGCGATCTTCCGGGAGATTACCGCGAGGTTCTCCGCCGGGTCGAAACCGATCTTCCGGATGCCGCCGGTCCGGTAGGAGGCGAGGAGCGTGCCGTCGTTGCATCCGATGTCGACGACCGAATCCCCCTCCTTCAGGCGGATGAGGGTCTCCGCCTTGTTTGCGATGTCGGCGAGGGCGTTCCTCATGGTCTGGTTCGTCCCGGACCGGTACCAGTAGTTCCGGTACATCGTCTCCGCCGGCACGGTGTGCTTCAGTTGAAGGAGCCGGCACCGACGGCAGATGACCAGCTCCAGGGGGGCTTTCGTGCCGTCGGATTCCCCCGGGGAGATGAAGTCCGAAACGTAGTGCGCGCCGAGATCCAGGACGGGCTCCAGCGAGCTGTCGCAGACGCGGCAGGTGGTCCTCGTGATCATGTTTTGCTCCTTATATCGTCCAGATCCGCGTCCACCATCATCCGAACCAGCTCCCGGAAGGTGACCGTCGGTTTCCAGCCGAGGACGCGGACCGCCTTTTCGGGGTTCCCCACGAGCTGCGCGGTTTCCGGCGGGCGGAAAACTTTCCCGTCCTGGACGACGTGTTCGCGGTAGTCGAGCCCGACGTGCGAAAACGCCTCCTCGCACAGGTCACGGACGGAGTGCGTAACGCCGGTCGCGAGCACATAGTCGTCGGGCCGATCCTGCCGCAGCATGAGCCACATGGCCCGCACGTAATCCCCCGCGAAACCCCAGTCCCGCCTCGCATCGAGGTTCCCGAGCCGCAACTCCTTCTCCATGCCCAGCCGGATCATCGCGGCGGCGCGGGTGATCTTCCTCGTCACGAATTCCGCACTGCGCCGGGGGCTCTCGTGGTTGAAAAGAATCCCGGAGCACGCGTACAGCCCGTGATTCTCCCGGTACGTCATCGTCATCAGGTGGCCGTACACCTTCGAAACCCCGTACGGATTCCGCGGGTGGAAAGGGGTCGTCTCCGATTGCGGGATTTCCGCGGGTTTCCCGAACATCTCGCTGCTCGAAGCCTGGAAATACCTGGCGGAAGGCGCGATCTTGCGGATCGCCTCCAGGATCCGGGTGACGCCCATCGCCAGCACCATCGTGGCCAGGATCGGTTGGTGGAACGACGCGGCCAGGACCGAGTTGGCCGCGAAGTTGTACACTTCGTCGGGGCGGTGATCGCGGAAGATCGTTTCGAGGCGGTCCTGGTCCAGCAGGTCGTCCTGCACGATCACGATCCTGTCGAGAAGGTGTCGGACCCTGTCGATATTGACCGGATCGTTGTCCGGCACCGTCCCCACCACGCGGTACCCCTTGGAAAGGAGCAACTCGGACAGATACGACCCGTCCTGGCCGCCGATACCGGTGATCAGCGCGGTGCGTGAATCATCCTGCGCAGGTTTTCCCATTCCGTCCATTTCCGCCCCGCGTCCCGCTCCGTCCTGCGCCCAGGGGGCCGTCTATCCCGCGATCCTCTTCCGGGGGCCGATGAGGCTGAACCGGCTGTTCGAGAGGTTGAAGCGGGGTATCCTGTTGTTTCCGTAAAGGAAAACACAATACAACAAGGCGAGGGCGTTTACCAGATGTCCCGGGGCTGCGGCGACCAGCCACGCAACGGTTTTCACCCCCGCGCTCGCCGTCTTCGGCGCGATCCAGCGCCGGTACTCCTCCATGGAATAGGACCCCATGGCCCTGTGGGTCAGAAGTGCCTTCATGTACTTCCACGGCTCCCGGGCGCAGACCTTCTCCTTGGCCTCGTCGGAGAAACCCGGGAAAGACCAGACGAGCCCGGGCCATTTGAACATCCAGATTTCGAAACTGCGGGCGGCCCAGGAGACGTTGGCGTTCCGCACGGAGACGAGAGGGCGGGAAACCACGAGCACGTCCCCGGGGATGCGCTCCTGGAAGATCACGCCGACGTGGACGAATAGAGAACCGTAGTACGGCGACCGGTCCCTGGAGAGCCAGAGGTCCCTCCGGATGACGACGGAGGGGATGAAGGACAGGTGGTTCGCCACGTCCGTGAAGAAACGGCTCGCATCCGACGGGCGGTACACACGATTCCCGCGGAAGGGGAGCCTGCTCTCCCCCAGGACCTTCCGAAGATCGGAATCCCGGTCCTCCGCGTTCGCGACGATCAGGTCGTATCCTTTCCGGCAATATTCCAGGACCTCGGCGACCGCCCCCGGGGCGAGGATGTCGTCATCCGACATCATCCAGCAATACGCTCCGCTCGCCAGTTCGACGGTCCGATCGTAGTCACGGTCCACTCCCCGGTTGTCGTCCTGGCGGAAATAGCGGAGGCGGGGGAAACGCCGGGCGAATCCGTCGACGACCTCGCCGGTGCCATCGGTCGAGGCCGCGTCCAGCACGACGATTTCCACTTCGCCGGTGGCCTGCGAGATCAGGTTTTCGAGCGTGACGCCGATGAATGCCGCCCGGTCCCGGGTCGTGATGCAGAAGGAGAGCGTGATGTCGCTCATGCGCGCACGATCACCGGGAGCACAGGGCCCTGATGGATTTGTACACCTTTTCCGCAGGCGCCAGCAGGAGCGGCGGGGCCGCCTTGAAGAGAAGGATCCGGGCCTTGTCGAGGAGGATGTCGTCCCGGTAGAGCTTTTCCACGAGCCGCGCGAGGAGCGGCATCCCCTCCGGTTTCCCTTCCTCGTGCGTCTTCAGCTTGATGAAGAGGAGGTTCCGCAACGGGTATTCGTTTCGCAAGACCCTCCGGATGTGGAACGCCTCGGCGCTCCGCTCGCCGAAGAAGTTTTCCGCAAGCCGATGGTAGCCGTCGATCGCGATGCCGACGCGGCGGGCGATTCCGCCTCCGGAAAACGAATCGTTGTCGTCGCGCTTGAGGAGGTAGCTGCCCGACAGGTATCTGACCTTCAGGCCGGCGGGGATCAGGCGGAACAGCCTCGCCACGTGGTCCCAGCAGCTGCCCACGAACGCATCGTCCACCTCGGCGGAGTCCCACTTCTCCTTCCGGATGACGAGGGAGCTCATGAAACTGAAGAACGCGGTGGTGGTCAGGCCGCGCTCGAAGAACGCTTTGCGATCCCCGGGGTTTCCCAGGTCGTACACGCTTCCGTCCGGCGCGTCGAGGATCGGATGCGCCATGCGGGGGCGCATCCCGAAGTCGCAGAGCGTGAATCCGCACAGGTAGAGGTCCATTCCCAGCCGGATCTCTTCCAGGACCCGATTCAGCGCCCCTTTCGCCATCCAGTCGTCGGCGCTGAACAGCCAAACGTAGTCCCCCCTTGCCAGCTCCACGGCCTTCGCCATGTCCCGGTCGATGCCGCCCTTCCGCGGCAACCGGTGGTATTCGAGGAGGGGATACCGCTCCTGGCGCTTCCGGACGACTTCTTCCGTGTCGTCCGTCGAGGCCCCGTCCACGACGAGAACCTCCACCTCTTCGTCGACCTGGGGAAGGATGCTGTCCAGGGTCTCCCCGATGAACTTGCCGAAGTTGTACGTCGGGATGCTGATGGAGAGGCGTGGAGTCGTCATATCCGTCATGAAAGATACAGCAATTCCGTGCTGTTCATCAACCGGGGGGGCGCGGCGCAACGGTTTCCCGCTTGACAGGAATTATCCGGGCATGCCATGTTCATATTGTGAACACGAACCGGAGCCCATCATCCCAGGATCATTTCCGCTCCCTTCAGATCCTGGATGAACTGGCGAAAAACGACAACGTCACCCAGCGGGATTTGAGCAACCGGCTGGGGATCGCCCTCGGTCTAGTGAACTCCTACGTCAAGAATCTCGTCGCCAAGGGCTATATCACCGTGAAGGCGATACCTCCGAAACGGTACGGGTACTACCTGACGCCGAAAGGCTTCGTGGAGAAGACGCGACTCGCCTGCGACCTGCTTCAGGATTATACGCGCATCTACCGGGAGGCGAAGAGCAATTACCGGACGATATTCCACACTCTCGAAAACGCCGGGGCGACGCGAATCATCTTCGCCGGTGTCGACGAGGTGGCGGAGTTCGCGTTCATCACGATGCGGGAGACCGGGCTTCACCTTGTCGGAATGGCCGACACGGAACGCGTCGGTGAAAAATTCTTCGAATTCGTCATCCGGCCGCTTCCTGCGATCAGGACGCTGCCGTACGACCGCATCCTGGTGACCTCCTATTCGAGGAGAAAACAGCTCTTCGAACTTCTCCTGGCGTCCGGAGTCCGGGAGGAGAAAATCGTCATGTCGTTCCCTCTTTGAGGTTATCGCCGCAAAGGCCAAAGATGACGGACCCACGGATGGACAGCCCGGATCCCCGCATGCCCGACGAGGGCTTTTCCGTGCTGAAGAGGAAATCGCTCGCCGGAATCGGCACGCTGCTGAAACGGCAGATCTTCGTTACGGGCATCGCGTTCGTCGGGAATATCGCGCTGGCCCGGATTCTCGTGCCCCGGATGTTCGGGATATACGCGATCGTCGCCTTCGTCGTGCAGTTCTTCTCCGTCTTCAGCGACGTCGGCGTCGGCGCCGCGCTCATCCAGAAGAAGGATGAGCTGACCGATGAGGAAACATCCACGCTCTTCTGGTTCCAGCAGATTCTCGCGCTCGCCGTGGTCATCGCGACGTTTGTTTCCTCTCCGCTGGTGATCCGCATCTACCCATCGCTCCCGGAATCCGGGGCATGGCTTGTTCGAGGCATGGCGGTGACCTTCCTTCTTGCCTCGTTCAGGACCGTCCCCACCATTCTCATGGAGCGGAGCATGGATTTTCGAAGAATCGCCACCGTCGACATCGCCGAAGTCGCCGTGTTCCAGGTGACCGCCATATCGCTTGCGATTGCGGGATTCGGAGTATGGAGTTTCATCATCGCCGCCCTGTTCCGCGGTCTCTCCGGAATGCTCCTCGTCTACGCGCTGTACCCCTGGCGGCCGTCCATGTCTTTTCGTCCGGGCGCGGTCAAGGATCTGATCCGGTTCGGCATTCCGTATCAGGGGAGCGCGATCCTGTCCTTCCTGAAGGATGCGGTCACTCCGCTTTTCGTAGGCGCGTACGTCGGTGCGGCGGGTGTCGGGTATGTCAACTGGGCACGGGAATTCGCCTTTGCCCCCCTGGTCCTTTCACAAAGCTTCGGCAAAGTGGCTTTCCCGGCTTTTTCCCGCCTGCAGCACGAACGCGACCTGCTCAAGGAGGCCATCGAGCGCTCCCTCCGCATGATGACCCTGATCATGATCCCGATCACGGCGATTCTCATGGCGCTCGCGCCGGGCATCATCAAGACGGTATTCACGGACAAGTGGATGCCGGCCATCAACGCCTTTTACTTCTACTGCACCTCTCCCTTTGTCATCGGCATCATGCTGCCGCTGTACAGCGGGATCCTGGCTCTCGGGAAGTCCGGGATCCTGATGAAGATGGCCATCCTGCTGCTTTGCCTGGAATGGGGTCTCGGGGTTCCCTTCGTGCTTGCATTCGGATTCAACGGCATGGCGTTCAACCAACCGATCATCGCGATGGTCTTCCTTTTCGTATACAAGCGGGTGCTCGCCGGGGAAGGCATCCGGGTCGAAATTCTGAAAAACGTGTGGAATCCGATCGTTGCCTCCTGCATCGTCGGGGTCGCCGTGAAATTCGGCTCCGGCCTGCTGACCGTCAGCCTGCCGAACATCGGGATACTGTTCGGGCTGGGAGGGTCGCTCTTCCTGGCGCTCCAATACACGTTCAGGAAAGAGGTCATTCTGGAGTTCCACGCATACACCACCGAAATATTCGGTTATTCCCGGGGAAAAGCATGAAGCGGGTGCTTCTGGTAAATCCTCATGAAACCAGGCAATCGGGCTTCACGAATCCGCCGATCGGACTTCTGTACCTTGCCGGGACGCTCCTTGAAAACGGTATCGACGTCCGGGTCGTGGACGGTTGCCTGGAAGGGAAGCAGGCCATACGGCGGGCGTTGGAGGAGTACGCGCCTACCCATGTGGGGATCACGGCGCTGACGCCGGGGCGTTTGCGTGCCGTGGAGATCGCCGATATGGCGAAGAACGTCGATCCCGCGATTACGGTCGTATTGGGAGGGGTACACCCCACGATCATGCATCGGCAGATGATGGAGCACTATCCGGCCATCGACTTCATCGTTCTGGGCGAAGGGGAAAGGACATGTCTTGAGATCGTGCAGGGGGTCGATCCCTCGAACATACCGGGGATCGTCCATCGGAACGGGGACATCGTCGTGAAGACCCCCCCGCGGGAGATCCGCGCCGATCTCGACGACATCGCCTTTCCCGCGTGGCATCTCGTCGACCTCCGGAGATACCCTGCCATCGGCAGAGGGACCGCGAACGGAGTGAAACTCCATGCGGAGCCGAGGATATCCATCGTGTTTTCGCGCGGTTGCAGCGGTCATTGCGATTTCTGCAGCACCTGGTGGATATGGAGGAAATGGCGTCATCGTTCGGCGGGCAACATGGTGAGGGAGATCGAGCTGCTGTATCACCGGTTCGGCGTACGGCACTTCTGTTTCGCCGATGACGCCATGACCGTCGACCGGGAAGCGACTATCGAATTGTGCGATCTGATACTCGAGAAGGGACTGAAGATCGCGTTCCATGTGACCACGAGGACGGACTGCGTCGATTCGGAAATGCTGCGCAAGCTGAAGATCGCCGGATGCTACAAGATCGCTTTCGGAATCGAAACGGCATCCCCCCGGCTGTTGGACAAAATGGGAAAAGCGAATGACGTGGAGACCTCGGAGAAGGCCATCCGCCTGGCAAAGGAGGCCGGAATCGCAGTGACGGCCCTCATGATCGTGGGGAATGTGGGGGAAACATGGGACACCATCCGGCAAAGCGAGGAGTTCCTGAAGAGGACCAAACCGGACGAGGTGGGATGCGCCGGAGGGCTGTGGATTTTTCCCGGCACGAAGTTGTATCGAAATTCAAGAACACAAGGTTTCATAGACGATGACTTCTGGCTTACGGATAACCCGTACAAGATATACACGATGGAGCACAGCCTCGAAGAGCTTTCAAGGATGGAACAGCGGCTATACGATTTCAACAGGAAGCACGGGTTGGCGGGAGTCGGCCAGTCGATCCGGAGCACGGTCGGCCGCTTCCTCCATGAAAGATTGGGGTTCATGGGATGACCTGTCCCGTGTGCAAGGGGGAATCCTTCTCCCTCTGGGCGAAAGCCGGGCCGTATACCATCGAGACGTGCGTTGCGTGCGGTCTCGGGATCACCTCGCCCTTTCCATCGGCCGGCGCCATTGCCGGGACGAACGAGGAGATCTACACGGTTGAAAACAGGATCAAGGCCTATCTGTCCAGGGTCGACGATTTCAAAAAGAGATACAGGAGATACCTCTCGAACATAAAACGTTTTCAAGAGGGGGGGAAGCTTCTCGATATCGGATGCAATATCGGCCTGTTTCTTACGGTCGCGCGCGAAGAAGGGTTTTCCGTCGCGGGTGTGGAATTGAACCGGGCGTGTGCCGATTATGCAAGGAACACCTTCGGGCTCGAGGTGTTTTCCGACGTTGTCGAAAAAGTCGGGTTCGCGAGCCACGGTTTCGATGTCGTGACCCTCTTCGACGTTCTCGAGCACGTGCCCGACATCGAAACGTTCCTTTCCGAAGTGAGGAGGATCCTCAAGCCCGGGGGCCTTCTCGTCGTCCAGTCGCCGAATCTCCACAGCCTCATGGCGTCGCTCACGAAGGGGGAATGGGTCTGGCTCAGCCCCCCGGACCACATCTACCACTTCACGCCGTCGACGCTCTCACGGCTCCTCGAGGCGAACGGCTTTGCGGTCAGGAAGCTGAGGACGTGGGAACCGGCGAAGGAGTTCGCCGACAACGTGATCGTGGCGCGCGTCGCCCATCCTTTCCTCCGGCGCCTCCTGCTGGCCGCCAACGACCTGACGCGGGCCCCGGCGCTGCCGCTGGCGGTCCTGCGAAGGATCCGGCGGGGCTCCCGCAGCGGCGCCCTGGTCGAGGTCTATGCCGCGAGGACTCCATAGGGGGCGAACCATGCCGACGATTTCCGCCATGATCCTTGCCCGGAACGAGGAGCGCAACCTCCGCAACTGCCTGGAGACGGTCCGGTGGTGCGACGAGATCGTCGTCGTAGACATGGACAGCAGCGATGCCACGGCGAAGATCGCCAGGGAGTTCACGGACAAGGTCTTTTTCCACGAACAGGTGCCGGCCTTCGATACGGCGAAGAAATTCGGCGTCGAAAAAACGACCGGCGAGTGGATACTCCTCGTCGACGCGGATGAAATGATCCAGCGCCACCTTGCCGGGCGCCTTCGGGCCGAGTCGGAGAAAAATACGGCGGACATCGTCGAGATTCCGTTCAAGCACTACATTCTGGGAGACTGGGTCCGGCACGCCGGCTGGGGTTATACCCCCCTTCCCCGGTTCTTCCGAAGAGGGAAGGTTCACTTCACGGGAACGATCCACGGTTACATGCACAAGACGGAAGGAGCGAGGGTCCTTCGACTCGAATCCCGCGAAGAGAATTGCGTTTACCATTTCAACTACGTCGACAGCGCCCATTTCGTGGAGAAACTGAACCGGTACACCACGGTGGAGGCGGAGCATCTGCACGAGCGCAAGGCCCGCTTTTCGTACCGGAAACTCCTGCAGGCGGCATTGGGCGAGTTCTATGGCAGGTATGTCGCGGGAAGAGGATACAAGGAGGGAGTTCGCGGATTCTCCCTTTCCGTGATGATGGCGTTCTATCGCGCTCTTACCCATATAAAGCTATGGGAAAAGGCGGAGTACGGGAATGAGCCGGTAGCCGCGAGGTATGAGAAGATCCGGGACGGACTGTTATCGGAATGGCGGAAGGGCGGACCGGGCGCATGAAATGCTTCCTGTGCGCCGAATCGAACGCCTTGCCGTATATGACCGCCGGCGTCCACGTGCTGGAGCGGTGCTCCGGCTGCGGCCTGGTGTACGTGGCGAACTTTTCCCCGGACGGCGTATCGTACAGGGGCGACGACTACTTTGTCCGGAAAAACGAGTACGTCCGGCATTGGGAGGAGTTCTGCGTCCATTTCGAGCGACTCCTCGACAAGATAGAACGCTTCAAACCGCAAGGTGTTCTGCTGGACGTGGGCGCAGGCGTGGGAATTCTCCTTCATGTCGCGGGACGACGCGGGTTCATCACCCGGGGAGTGGAAGTGTCGGAATGGGCCTCCGCCTACGCGAGGGACGAGAGGAAGCTCGACGTTGTCGCGGGGACACTCGAGGAGGCCGCATTTCCCGATTCGCATTTCGACGTGATCGTCATCAACCACGTTCTCGAGCACGTCCCCGACCCGCTTTCCCTTCTTCGGGAAGCGCGGCGGATCCTGAAGGACGACGGAGTGATCGTTGCGGGCGTTCCCAACATCGGGAGCATCATGGCCGGCATCCTGCGGGAGAGGTGGCCATCGTTGCGGCCGGAAGAGCACATCTGGCATTTCAGCCCGATCACGCTTCGGCGGCTGATACGGAAAGCCGGTTTCCGGGAAGTCCACTTCGAAGCGCGCGACAATCACGTCGCGAGCGGGTGGGGACCGAAGGCGGTCGCAAGGCGCGTCATAAACGGCGCCTCGGTCCTCGCGGACCGCTCCGAGGCCATGCTCATCATCGCGATGAAACAGCTTTCTCCGGGCGTTCCGGGGAACGGGATGCGCCGCCAACAATGCGGTTGCCCGCGGGACAGCGTCGATGGATAAGGTGTACATCGTCATCGTCAACTGGAACGGATGGAAGGACACGATAGAGTGCCTGGAAAGCGTATTCCGGAACGACTATGCGCCTTATCAAGTTGTCGTGTGCGACAACGGATCCGACGATGATTCCCTGGAAAAGATAAGGAGCTGGGCGACGGGGAAACTGCTGAACGAGGTCCCGCCCGGGAATCCCCTGTATTCACTGTCGTTCCCTCCGGTTCCGAAGCCGATTCCCTTCGTCGAGCGCGGCCGCAACGATCCCGATGCGGTTTGCCCCGCAAACCGAAGCGACGCGAAACTCGTACTCATCGACAACGGGTCGAACCTCGGTTTCGCCGGGGGGAACAACGTCGGCATCCGGTACGCGATGGAGCGGGATGATTTCAGCCACGTGTGGCTGCTGAACAACGATGTGGTCGTAAAGCCGGACGCGCTTTTCCACCTGGTCCGGAGAATGAAGGAGAAAAAGGACGCGGGCATGTGCGGGTCGACCATCCCTTACTACGCCGCTCCGGATACCGTCTGGACGCTCGGAGGCGGCATCTATAACAAATGGCTTTCGAGATCCCGCAGCATAGCGAATATGGAACCGGTGCGCGGTGCGGCGTCCAGATTCGACGTGGAAGGATCTATGGATTATCTTGCGGGCGCGTCCATGCTGGTTTCACGCGCCTTTTTGCGGGAGGTGGGCCTGCTGAACGAAGAATATTTCCTGTACTTCGAGGAACCGGATTGGGCATTGCGGGGGAAAGGGAAATTTTCTCTCGCTTACGCGCCGGATAGCGTCGTGTATCATAAAGTCGGCGCGAGCACAAATCTGATGAATGAGCCGGGCAGATCCGACAAATCCTTGAAGTTCCACGCGATGAAAAGCCAGTTGCTGTTTACGCGCAACTTCTTCCCTTTCTGTATTCCATTGGTCCTTGCCCGGTTCGTCGCCGATTTCTTCATTGAATCCCTGTATGACATCGCGTCGAGAAGGAAAACAAAGGCCGGATCGGCATGACGTACGGAGTAAACCTTATTCCATAAAGCAGAGGAAATGTGATGTCGGTGGAAATTCTGAAATCGAGACTGGACAATGCGGTTTCAAGGCGAGAGATGCATTCCCTCGGGATAGATTTCACCGCTCCGACCTGGAAACGCATCGCGCGGAAATACGGTTTGTTGGATGGCGTCAACGTCGGCGAATCCTCCAAGAGCTGGGACGTTCTGAGGACGGTCAAATTCGTCAGGGACCGGCTGTCGCCGGATGCGCCCATTCTCGATATCGGAGCATACGCCTCGGAAGTCGTCTGCTCGCTCCATCGTCTCGGTTATGCGAATCTGACGGGAATCGATTTGAATCCGAACATCGTGAAAATGCCCTATGCCGACAAGGTACGGTACGTCACCGGAGATTTCCTGCACATGCCGTTCGAGGAATCCTCATTCGAAGCCGTCACCGCGATTTCCGTCATAGAGCACGGTTTCCGGGACGAACCGCTGCTTGAAGAGCTGAAACGGGTCATCAAGCCGGGAGGCTATTTCATGGCGTCCGTCGATTATTGGCCGGAAAAGATAGACACGGAAGGAATCCGCGCATTCGGGATGGAGTGGAAAATATTCTCGAAAAGCGAATTGACCCGATTCATCGACCTTTCGGGGAAATACGGATTTTCGCCGGTCGGGGAACTGGATTTCACCGCATCCGAGCCGACCGTTCGCTGGAACGGGGAGAGATACACTTTTGCATGGCTGGCCATCCGGAAAATTCGATGACGACCGTCCTGAACATTGCGGGATGATCGAGAATGAAAGTCCTGCTGGTCTGCGGATCGTTCCCGCCGATGCGCTGCGGCGTGGGGGATTACACCTCCATGCTGGCCGATGCGCTTGGCCGGAAGGCGGGAGTCGACGTGGCGGTCCTCACCAGCAAGGGGGCGGCGCCTCCGCGTCCCGATGTGCCGTACCGGTTGCTGGCCTTGGAGGAAGGTTGGCGGTTCCCGGATCTCCCCGATACCGTGCGGGCCGTTCGCGAATGGTCCCCGGACGTCGTTCATTTCCAGTACCCGGCCAAGGGGTATGGCCCCCTCCAGTGGGTTCTCCCCTCCCTGTTTCGCGCCATGGGCTACCCCGTCTATCTCACCCTTCATGAATATTTCGGCGAACGGGACAAGGGGACCCGCCTGTCCGCGGCCCTCAATCTTCCCAACATCGTCGCGGCCCGCGGAATCGTGGTCACGCGCGAGGATTACGCGTCCCTGATCCCCCCTTCGTATGCCCGGGTCATGCGGAGAAGGCAAGTGAAGCACATCCCGATCGGCGCAAACGTCCATACCCGCGTCGTGGACGAGGCGGAACGGAAAGCCGTCCGGAACCGCTTCGCTCCTTCCCCATCCTCCCTGGTTTCCTATTTCGGCTTCGTCTCCCCAAACAAGGGTGTGGACGACATCTTCCGTATCGCCGATCCGGAGCGTCACCATATCGTCCTCATCGCCGAACTGGATCCGGCAGACCCTTTGCACGCGAGGATACTGTCCCTGGCCGACACGCCTCCCTGGAAGGGACGGGTATCGGTGACGGGGTTCCTGCCCGCGGACGAAGTCGCACGGATCCTCGCCTGCTCCGACTCGGTGCTCCTCCCGTTCCGAAACGGCTCCAGCCTCGGCAACGGGACGCTCCATGCGGCACTCTCCCAGGGAACGTTCACGCTTTCGACATCCCTCACGCGGAGGGGCTACGACACCGCATGGAACGCCTATTTCGCCGCTCCCGGCGATATCCGCGACCTTTCCGACGCGCTCCTCCGCTACTCGGGGAGGCGCGTCCCGCGCCCTTCCGACTTCGTGGACAGGGAGTGGGACCGGATCGCGGAGGACCACGAACGCTTCTACCGGCGAACCGGATGAAGACCGTCCTGATCCGGCCCCCCGCGACGTATCCGAGAGGGGCCGTCTCTCCTTCCGCCAACACGCCGGTCGGACTTCTCTGGATCGCGGCCGTGCTGGAAGAGCACGGTTTCCCGGTGGCGGTGATCGACGGGATGATCGATCCCGACCGCCCCGCTCGTCCGGTGGAAGGCGGAGGGCTCCATTTCGGGATGGGGTGGGAGGAGATGGCCCGCCGGGTGACGGCGGAAAAACCCCGGGTGGTCGGGATCAGCGCCCCGTTCTCCGCCCAGTTCGCCAACTCGCTCCGATGCGCGGCGCTCGTGAAGGACTTGTTTCCCGAGGCGCTCGTGGTCATGGGGGGGAACCACCCCACGATCCGCCCCGGGGACTGCTTCTCCGGCACAGGCGCAATCGACCTCGTCTGCCTCGGGGAAGGCGAGGAGGTCATGCTGGAGATCGTCCGAAGGAGGGCGCGCGGGGAATCCACGGACGATATCCCCGGAACGGCCATCCGCGACGGGAATTCCTTCCGGCGGAACGGATCGGGGCAGCCCATCGCGGATCTGGACTCCCTCCCGCTACCCGCCTACCACCTGATCGAACTGGAATGCTACTTCCGGCTCCACCGGCAGGGGTATACCGACAGGACCGCATACCGCTACCCGGGATCGGAGCGGACGGTGTCGGTCGTCACCAGCCGGGGCTGTCCGTTCGACTGCGTCTTCTGCTCGATCCACCTCCACATGGGAAGGAAGTGGCGCTCCCACTCGGCGGATTACGTCCGAAGGCATATCGACTTGCTGGCATCCAGGTACGGGGTCCGCCACATCCATTTCGAGGACGACAACATTTCCGCCAGTCCGGTCCGGTTCCGGCGAATCCTCGAGGATCTGAAGGGAGGGCATCCCGGGATCACATGGGATACGCCCAACGGGATCCGGGTCGACACCCTTGACGAGGGAATCGTCGGGCTGTGCAAGGAAAGCGGGTGCACGTATCTCATATTCGGCGTGGAATCCGGGTGCCAACGGGTCCTGGACGAGGTCGTCGGGAAGCGGTTGAACCTCGCTGCCGTCACCGAGGCGGCCCGGTGGTGCGGCAAGGCGGAACTGAACGCGATGGCGTTCTACGTGATCGGTTTTCCGGGAGAGTCGATCGACGAAATGAGAGCCACCGCGGACTTCGCGATGGGGCTGATGCGCTCGTACGACGTCCAGCCGTTCCTGTTCGTCGCCACTCCTCTGCCGGGTACCCGGCTGGAGAAGATCTGCCTGGACCGCGGTTTCCTCCGAAGACCTCTAGAACCCGAAGAGCTGGCCCGGATGACGCAGGGAAACCTGTGCGTGGAAACGGACGAGTTCACCTTCGGCGACGTGTCCCGAATCGCAAGGGAACTGACCCGGGAAGTCGGGCGCACCTTCAAATGGAACGCCGCGAGGTTCTTCCTCCGGCATCCCGGAGCCTTTCCGCGCTTCCTCCGGGAAGCGGCCTGGCTTTCCCGGCAGTTGCCGCGGATGGAATCCGCCCACCGCATTCTGGAGTTCAAGATGTGCCTGATCCGGACGACTTGACGCGCCCGGGAGCGGTATTCCGGTTCGCCGGGCGGGAGCTACGGGTCTCCTCCCAGACGGCTCTTCAGCATCGCCAGCTCCTGCGCCATCTTCTTGTTCATCTGGTGGAGTTTCGAGATGGCGATCGAGAAGTGGATGAGGATCAGCAGGATGAACAGGATGCCCACGAGGAACAGGAAGGAGGGCGGGTAGGCGATGCCCGCCATGCGGGCGAGACGGTCCAGCCAGTCCTGTTTCACCGACAGGACCAGGATCAGTGCGCTGCCGAAAAGCCAGAGGATCGAATACTCCTCGCGCAGGCGGCGGCGGCGCACCATCTCCAGGATGTAGATGAGGAGGGTGGCGGAGGCGGCGATGGAGATCACCGTTACCCGGCTCATCCGAATCTCCGGAGGCGGTTGATGAGGAAAGAGAGCGTCACCTTCACCATATAGTACACCGCCCGGAACGGTGTGATCGACGATTTTCCCTCCGCCCGGGCGTGCATCCGGACGGGGACCTCCACGGCGGTCGCTCCCAGCCGGTGCATCAGGATGTAGGAGTCGACCTCGGGGTAGTCGGAAGGGTAGTGGTCGGAGTAGAACTCGATCAGCCGGCGGTTGATGGCGAAGAAGCCCGATGTCGGGTCCGTGACGCGGTACCCGGTGAAGAGGTTGACGAGCCACCGGAAGTGGCGGATCCCGAAGATCCGCGGAATGGATGCCCGGTACCGGGTCTCCCCCAGGAATCGCGAGCCGATGGAGGCGTCGGCTTCCCCCCGGAGAATCGGCTCGAGGACTTTTCCGATATCCTCGACCTCGTGCTGTCCGTCTCCGTCGATCCGGGCGACGGCTTCGTACCCGTGTTCTCTCGCGTATCGGAAAGCGGTCTGGACCGCGCCTCCGATTCCCAGGTTGCACGGGAGGTCGAGGACGGTAGCCCCCGCGTCGAGGGCCGCCTTGCCCGTGTCGTCGGTCGATCCGTCGTTCACGACAACGATGTGGTGGGGGTACCGGTCCCGGATGGCCCGGACCAACCCCCCGATGACCTTCTCTTCCTGGTAGGCGGGGACGACGATGAGGACGCGCGGGGCTACTTGACCACCTTCCCGATCTCGGCCTTCAGTTGCTCGCCCGTCACCGCCCCCACCGCGCTGAAGGTGATCATCCCCTTCTTGTCGATGAGGAAGATGGCCGGCGTGCCGGCGACGCCGTAAGGATCGGCCACCTGGAAGGCGTCTCCGGACAGCTCGTCGAAGACGATTCGGAAGCCGACCTTCTCGTTGACGACGAACTTGTCGATCGCCTTCTTCATCTCGCGGCCGTCGAGGTTCACGCCGATGACCTGGAGCCCCTTCCCCTTGAAGTCCTTGGTCATCTGGTTGATCATCGGCA
This sequence comes from Deltaproteobacteria bacterium, assembly GCA_016234845.1. Taxonomy (NCBI): domain Bacteria; kingdom Pseudomonadati; phylum Myxococcota; class Myxococcia; species Deltaproteobacteria bacterium. The sequence continues at coordinate 17,809 of JACRNP010000003.1, forward strand.
TCTCTTCCCGGCACGGGCCGCAGAAGAACGACCAGAAGAAGAGGAGCACCGCGTCCTTGTCGCAGCACGACGCCAGGTGGAACTCCTTCCCCGCCAGGTCCTGGACCTTGAAGTCGGGCGCCTTCGCGCCCGCCTTCAGCGTCTCGATCCCCTTTACGGTCGGGATCTTCGAATAGGAGCCGCCCTTGCTCTCCTGGGAGAAGGCCGGGACCGCGGCGAAGGCGACCCCCGCGCAAACGGCGACGACGGAGAAGAGGATCCGTTTCCTCATGGTCTGCTCCTTGGCCCGCACCCCGCAGGCTACTTCTTCAGTTCCCGGACCGCCTGGATCACGATGTTCCGGATCTGCTTCTCGTCCCCCGGCTTGTACCCGACGTGGTAGTAGCGGATCCTTCCGGAGGCGTCGATCAGCAGGGTGGTCGGCAGCACCATCGCGTTGAACGACGTCGCGATCTGCCGGTTCTTGTCGATGATGACCGGGAAGGTGATCTTGGTCTCCATCCCCTGCATGAACTTCACCACGCGGTGCGTCCCGAACGAGTCGAGGTTGACGCCGATCACGAGCAATCCCTTGTCCTTGAACTCGTTGTGGATCTCGGTGAGGCGCGGCATCTCCTCGATGCACGACGCGCAGTAGATCGACCAGAAGTCCAGCATCACGACCTTCTTCCCCTTCAGTTGCCGGAAGTCGATCGGCTGGTTCTCGATGGTCTGCCCGGAAAACAACGGCGCCGGGTCGCCTTCCTTGATCCCCCCGCCCCCTGAAAAGAACGCCCCCGCCGGGGCGGCGAAGGCAAGCGACGCCGCCACGGCAACAACCACCAGGATCGGGGATCTGCGGTTCATGAACGGAATTCCTCCCGAAATGATTTCTGAATATATACCACACCCCTGCACCGGATTGAAACAGCAATCGCCCCCGTCGCCTCTTGGGGACGATCTCCTTGACGGTTTATTCAGCCTTGCTGTAACATATCGGCGGATCGAAGGTATTCCTTAGTGCAACGCGGGGGGTTTCCCCAATCATTCCGTGGAGGTTTGCGATGAAGAAGATCCGTTTCGCCCTTCCGAAGATCGTCGGTTCCTCGAGCGTTCACCCCTGCTGAGCGGGCGGTTCGCGCAGTTACGCCGGCACCACAGTTCCCAGATACGCCCAAGGAGATGAATATGCGTCTCCCGCATCGCGGTTGGTGCATCCCGGTCGTCTGTTCCACGCTCGCCCTGTTCCTTTCCGTCCCCGCCCTCTCCGATCCGTTCCTGGACATCACGGTCCCCTCCGGGATCGCCCTGAACGGGAGAAACAAGGGAGTCGCAATAGCGGACGTGGACGGGGACGGCTACCTCGACATGTTCATATCCAACAAGGGGGGGCCGAGCCACCTCTACCTCAACAACGGCAACGGGACGTACCGCGACGTCACGGAAGAGGCGGGGCTCGACGAGACCGGATACGCCATGGGCTCGACGTTCGGCGACGTGAACAACGACGGCAAGCCGGACCTCTACGTCGCGAAGGGCGGGCGGTACGAGATCGAGTCGAACCGGCTCTATCTGAACGCGGGCACTCCCGGGCGTCCGAAGTTCATCGACGTGACGGAGTCCGCCGGGGTGGGGATCAAGACCTTCACCTACGGCGCCACCATGTTCGACTACGACAAGGACGGCCGGCTCGACATCTACTGCTCCAACTACGGCGTCGGGCAGCGCAACGTCCTGTTCCGGAACGCGACCGCCGGCCCGAGGCCGGAGGATGTGAAGTTCGTCGAGGCGACGGACGAGGCGGGCGTCGGATCGAACACCTGGGCGTGGAGCTCGGTGGCGTTCGACTACGACGGCGACGGATGGGACGACGTCTACGTCTCCAACGGCCAGTACCCCGGCATCGGGAAGAACGTTCTCTACAGGAACCTGGGGAACGGGAAGTTCAAGGATGTCACCGACGAGGCGGGCGTCCCCAACGACGCGTGGACCCTCGGCACCGGAGTGGGCGACATCAATAACTCCGGTTTCCTGAGCCTGTACGTGTCGAACTACGTGGGCGGGAACAAGCTCTACCTGAACCTCGGAAACGGCAGGTTCAAGGACATCACGAAGTCGTCCGGCACCGACCACAACGGGTGGGGGAAGGGGACCGGCTTCGCCGACACCGACCACGACGGGTTCCAGGACATCTACGAGGGTGACTGCAAATTCTCGAACCAGTTCTACCACAACAACGGAAACCTCACGTTCACCGACATCGTGGAGAAGTACCCCTCCATGAAGCTCGAGACGATCCGGACCAAGGGGGTCGCCTTCTTCGACCAGGACAACGACGGCGACATGGACCTGCTCGTCGCCAACTGGGAGGTGGGTCCGCGAGTCTACCGGAACGACCAGAACGACGGAAGCTGGATCAAGGTGAAGGCGGTGGGAACGACCTGGAACGACTCCTCCCGGAAATTCCGGACCAGCCGGGATGCCGTGGGCGCCAAGATCCGGTTGTACCGGGACGGCAAGATGATCGCGTTCCGCCAGGTGCTGACCTCCAACGGGTTCTGCTCCTGTCCGCCGCTCGAGGTCCACTTCGGAGCCGATGCCCGGTACCGGTACGACATCGAGGTCGACTTCCCGAGCGGGATCAAGGTGGTCCGCAAGAACGTGTCCGCGGGGGCGGCGTACACCATCCCGGAAGCGGAGTAGTCCGCTTCCGATCGCTCTTCGACGCCCCGCCGCGCGGTCCGGAGTGCGGCGGGGTTTTTTCTTTCCGCGCCCGGGGGGCGCATCCCAGCAGGAGTGACGATGAAGGGCCGATTCCTGTTTTTTCTCCTGTCAGGTTTCATCTGCTGTTCGGAGGCGGTCGCCGCCCCCGTCGAATGGACCCGCGCGTCGATCGACGACGTCGTCTCGTGGTCCGGCGACATTCTGCTCACGCAGAGCGTCGTCGTTTCCCCGAACGGGAGACTCCGGATCCTTCCGGGAACGAGGATCCGCGTCGCCGCCGGGAAAGGGATCTCGCTCTCCGCGTCGGGTGGACTTTCGATCGAAGGAAGCGGAGGCGATGGAACGGTTCTCTTCCTCCCGGAGAAACCCGGGGGGGCGCGGGACCAGTGGGAGGGGATTCGCCTGGTCGGCGGCGAAAGGGAGCCGGCATCGCTTACCGGTTTCCGGATCGAAGGCGCCCGGGAAGGAGTGTCCGTCTCCGAGGGCGAGGCCAGGATCCGGGACGCGGTGTTCATCGGGTGCGAAACCGGAGTCCGCGGGAACCAGAAATCCCGGGTCGTCGTCGACAACTGCCTGTTCGACGGGAACGGGGACGGGGCGGTCGTCTCCCTCGGAGGGGACGGGGTATTCCGGCGCTCCCGCTTCGCGAACATCCAGGGGAACGGGATCGTGGCCGACAAGGGGGCCTCGTTCCGCGTCACCGCCTGCGTCTTCGATCGGGGGAAGACCGGTATCTTCTCGCTGACCAACGCCCCCTGCCGGGTGGAGAGAAGCGTCTTCGCATCGCTGGAGGTCGGGGTTGTCGCCCGCCAGATGGGGAAGGACTCGACCGTCTCCCGCGCCGAATTCCGGAACAACGCCACCGGGGTTCTCGCCGTCCAGTTTTCGTCCGTGGAAGTTTCCGATTCGACGTTCCGGGAGAACAGGACGGGGGTGGACGCGAAGGAGTTCTCCTCGCCGACCGTCCGCAACAATCGGTTCGAGGCGAACCAGGCCGCCGTCAACCTGTTCCGGAAATCGCACGCCGTTGTCGAGAAGAACGTCTTCTTCCACAACCGGGACGCCGTGGTCGTCAACTACTCCTCCTACCCGCGGATTTCCGGAAACAACTTCGACCGGAACGACATGAGCGTGCGGCTGGAAAAGTTCCAGTCCGGGGATTGGGAGGAGCGCTCGGGTTCGAGGGAGATCAGCGGCGGGGAGGCGAGGCAACGGGGCTCTCAGTTCGCGGCGATCGCCGGGATGCAGGGGAAGTTCCCCAAACGGGTTTTCGCGCGCGGGAACCACTGGGGGCCCGACCCGGAAAGAAATCCGGAGAAGGGAACCCTCGGGAAGATCCGCGACGGGAAGAAGTACGGGCCGGTGCGGTACGAGGGTTTCGGGGACGGCGAGTACTCGATCGACGTTGTGGATTTCTCGGAGGAGCTCCCTTCCCCGGCGCCGGACGCCGGGCCGCGGGTGGACGGTTCCGCCGTGCCTTCGGAGGCGAAATGATGCATCGCAGAGCGTTCTTCCTGGCCTTCGCCTTTCTGATGTTCGGATGCGCTTCCGCCCCCCCGGCGGAACGGGGTGCGGAATCCCCGGGTTCGATCCACACGGTCTTCCCGGGGACCCCGCCCGGACCCGCGTTGCTGCGCGCGATGGAGGAGGCGAAGACGGGGGGACCGGATAAGGTCCGTGCCCTGCTGCCGTTCTTCGACACGGAAGACAACGAGCGCCTCGTTCGATTTGTCGTGACGCTCAAGGAGAAGGCCGTGCCGCCGCTGATCGCGTCGCTCGACGACCCGTCCCCGAGGATCGTCGAGGTCGCGGCCGGGTTGCTGGGGGAACTCCGCGCGAAAGAGGCGGTGCCCCGTCTGACGGAGTTTCTCCAAAGCGATCGCCCGCTCCGGTACGTGGCGGCATGGTCGCTCGGCGAAATCAAGTCTCCGGAGTCGATCCCCGTCCTGGTGCGCGCGTTGAGCGATACCAACGAGAACGTCGCAAAAGCGGCGACCCGCGCTCTCATCAACCTGGGCAGGAAGTCCACGCCGGCGATCGTCGCGGCGCTTCCGGTCTCGTCGGGCAGGCCGAGAAAGGCGATGCTTCGGGCGCTGGAGGACATCGAGGACACCCGGGCGGAGGGAGTCGTTCTGGATGTCCTAGAGAACGAGAAGGACCCGGTCGTGCAGGCCGCCGCCGCCCGGGCGCTTTCGAAGTGCGGCACGGCGAAGGCGTTCGCACCCCTCGAGCGGTGGCTTCTGTCGGGGGATGTCGGCGTCCGCGTCGAGTGCGCCTGGTCGCTCGGGATCCTGATCGCGAAACCGGCGGAAGGGGCGCTCCGGAAGACGCTGGAACACCCCGATCCGAACGTGCGCGAATGGTCGGCCCGCGCGCTCGAGAACATCACCGGGGAGCGCGTCATGTACCGCAGCGCGGGCGGGAAGATGGCGCTTCCGTATAATCTTTACCGTTGACCTCCCTGGCGGCGGACGCGAAGGTAGTCTTCTCCCTGTTCCTCGAGCAGTCGAGGGACCTGTGGCCGTTCTATCTCGGCGGGGTGTTCTTCGCGTCCTTCATCAAGACGTTCAAGTGGGACCGGCGCGTGCGGGCCTCGCTCGTCCGGTGCGACCGCGCCGCCATTTTCGTGGCGGTCGGGGCGGGACTCATCTCCCCGCTCTGCTCCTGCGGAATCCTGCCGGTGGTGATCGCCCTCTCGGCCGCGGGTGTTCCTCTCCCCCCCGTGCTCGCGCTGCTCATCACTTCTCCGCTCATGAGTCCGGACGCGTTCCTGATCACCGTCGGACAGCTCGGGTGGACGTGGGCGCTCTGGAAGCTCGCGGCGGCGGCGCTGATCGGGCTGGCGGGAGGTTTCGGCGCGTTGTGGCTCGTCCGGAAGGGCGCTCTGGACGGGAGCGGTTTCCAGGCGGAAAAAATGTACGATTCGCCGGGCAACGTCCGTCCCGGGTTCGAGGACATCGTCAACGCGGGCTGCTTCGCCCACGCGGGGGCGGAGGGGGGCATCGTCGATCGCGCCGGCCGTCTCCGTTTCTTCGGCGACCGATTCCGGGACATGGCGATCCTCGTCGGGAAGTTTCTTGTTCCCGCGCTCCTGCTGCAGGCCGTCATGACGTACTACCTGCCCGTGAACGTCGTCGAGCCGCTGCTCGGAAGGGAGTCGGCGCTCTCCGTGCTCTTCGCGGCGCTCATCGCGGTCCCCATGCCTCTTCCCCAGGTGGCGGCACCGGCGCTGATCAAGTCGCTGCTCGCGGCGGGGATGAGTCCCGGGGCGGGAATGGCGATCCTGATCGGGGGGCCGGTGACGAGCATCCCGGCCCTGTCGGCACTTGCGGGCGTCTACGACCGGAGGGCGTTCGCGCTGTACGTGGGGTTGGGGGTCGCCGCTGCGGTCGCGGCGGGTGTCCTGTTCCAGGCGTGGTACGGGTGATGCGGGTCCGTGGAATCTCCATCGACGACAGGAGGGTGTTCACCATGAACGAGGACCGGACCGATTCTTCCATGGGTTCCGTCGGCCGCCTTGCGAAAGCGGCGCGTTGGTTCCTTCCGATCGCGATCGCGCTGGCGTTGGCGGGCTGCGCGGGGGCAGGGGGAGGGAAGGCGGGAAGTTCCTCCCGCACCGGGGTGGCGGGCGTGATCTGCTCCCCGGCCGAAGGGGTTTACGTCTACGTCTACAAGAAGGGGGCCGACCCGTACGGCCCCGCCGACGTGATCCTTCCCGCTCCCACGTTCGCCGACGGAGCCTATTCCGTTGAGCTTCCTCCCGGGGAGTACACCCTCGTCGCCAGGCGTCGGTCGAACCAGGACAGCGCGGGACCCCTCTCGGCCGGAGACCAGCGGAGCGATCCCGTTGACGTCACGGTCGCCGCCGAAAGGGTCGCGCGCAGCAACCTGGTGCTGAACGTCAAGGAGGACTCGGAACTCCGGTCGTTCGTTCCCCCGAAGGAGTGGTCGACGATCATCGCGGGGACGGTGAAGGACGCGGACGGCAAGCCGCTCGCGGGCGCCAGGGTCCACGTCTACACGTATGTCCAGATGTCCGAGCGGCCGAAATACGTCAGCGAGCGCACGGGACCCGACGGCAGGTACGCGGTCTTCCTCCCGAAGGGGGGGACGTATTACCTTGCGGCACGGGACCGTTTCGGCGGACCGCCGAGGATCGGGGACCTCTACGGAAGGTTCGACGAGGGGTCGATCAACCCGATGGGAGTCGTGGTACGGGACGGCGAGAAGCGGGAGGGGATCGACATATCCGTGTTCCGGGTCTGGTGAGATCGTCGGCCGATTCCGCCCGGCGGCGAATCCTCCTTCCGGTCGCGGGATTCCTGATCCTTGCGCTCGGGTCGTGTTCGCACGCGCAGCGGAAGGGTGGTCCGGATGCCGGGGGAGCCGGTGCGCCATCGGTCCGGACGGTCGTGCACGTCCGTGTGACCTGGCGCGAGGATCCGCTTCCGGATGCCCGGGTCGGGCTTCTCCGTTCGATCGGTGGAACCGCCGTCGCGATCGCACGTACGGACGCGGAGGGGCGCGCGGCGTTCGACCTGTCCCCGGGCCGGTATTTCCTCGTCGCCGAGTGGCGAAGGGACTCCGATTACGGAAGACCGATCTCCGCCGGGGACCGGTACGCGTATTTCGGCGGGAACCCCGTGTTCGTCGGCGGGGCGGGGGAGTCCCGGGAGATCTTCGTCGGGACCGAGGAGTTCGCCGCACCTCCCGGCCAGGACGGGGAACCGGCCGGAGGGACGGGAGTCGCCGGAAGGGTGACCTCCGGGGGAGCCCCGGTGGAGGGCGCGCACGTGTTCGCCTATCTCCGGACCGACTCCGCCTTCCGGGACCTCGGGTTCGCGGCCTCCGCGCCCACCGCGTCGGACGGCTCCTTCGTCATGGAACTGCCCCCCGGGGAGTATCATGTCCTCGTCCGGAAACGTTCCGGCGGCGGTGTCGCCGGCCCGATGCGGAAGGGCGACCTGTTCGGCTACTATCCCGCCAACCCCGTATCCGTCCGTTCCGGCGGGTTCGCCAGGGTCTCGATTCCCGCCACCCTGCTGAAACTCCGCAACGTTCCGACGTACTCGCGGGATGCGCGGGCGACGGCGTCCGTCGAGGGGAGGATCCTCGGGGCCGACGGAAAGCCGCGGGCGGGCGTGTACGCCGCGCTCTACGACAACCCCGACCTTCTCAATCGCCCGGTGCTCCTGTCCGACGTGACCGGGGCGGACGGACGGTACCGTCTTCCCGTGCCCGTTCCGGGGAAATATTTCCTCGGGGCGAGGAGCGGATACGGCGGATCGCCGTCCCCCGGGGACTATTACGGAAGGTTCGAGGGGAACGCGGACCACTCCGTTACGCTTCGGGAGGGCGACCGTCTCACCGGGGTGGACATCACCGTGAACGAGGTCTGGTGACGTGGCGGTCTTTCTCGCGGCGGCGGGGGTTCTCGCGTTCGAAGTCCTCCTGACCCGGGTTTTCTCCGTGGTGGCCTGGTACCACTTCGCGTCGATGGCGATCGCCGTAGCCATGTTCGGCCTCTCGGCGGGCGGGCTTCTCCCCTATCTGCTGCGGAAGTCCGGCAGGCTCCCCGCCGGATTTTCCGGGATCCCGCCGTCGCTGGGCGCAGCTCTTGCCGGGATGTCCGCGCTCGTGACCGCGGCGCCGTACATCGTCCTTCTCCTGTTCCGGCGATACCCCCTCTGGGCCGGCCGCCTCCTGTCCGTGTTCCACCAGCCGTACTACGAGCCGTTCCGGGCGGCGGCGCAGGCCGCTCCCGCATCGGACGCCGCCCAGATCGGGATCCTGCTGCTCCTGTTCTCCCTGCCGTTCGTGGGCGCAGGGGCCATCTTCGCCCTTGCGTTCGCGGGGAAGGGAAACGAGGGGGAAACGTATCTCCACGTGATGGGCGGCTCCGCCGCGGGCGTTGTCGCGTACCTGCTGGCCATGCGCGCGGGCTCCGGCCCGGCCGCGTTTCCCTTCGTCGCGGCGCTGTTCGCCCTGTCCGCGGCCGCGTTCTCCCTTCGCCGCGGGAGCGGACGCCGCGCCGCACCGGTGATCGCTTTCGCGGGGGCCGCGGCGCTCCTCGCGCTCGGGTTCCTGGAGGCGCGATACGGGTTCGCGGAGATCCGGTTCGCCCGGGGGCGGTTCGAACCCGGCATGCTGTGGACCCGTTGGGACGCCGTCTCGCGGGTCGCCGCGTATCCGGTGTCCGGGGAGGAGTCGTCGAAGGCGTGGGGGGTAAGCCCCGCGTACACGGGGCCGGTGCCGGAGCAGGTCGGGATGGTCGTGGACGACACCGGATACACGGCCCTCTTCGGGGTGGGGAAGGAGCCGGATACGCTGGACGCCTTCCGGTGGAACGTGGCGTCCGCCGCGTACCACGTCCGGCCCGGGGCGTCCGCGCTGATCATCGGCCCTGGAGGAGGGAAGGATATCCTGTGCGCGTTGTCGTCGTCGGCCCGCTCGGTGACCGCCGTGGAGATGAATCCGCTCGTCGTGCAGGCGGCCGGCGAGGCGTTCGGGGAATTCACCGGGAATCCGTACGCGATGAAAAGCGTCCGGACGGTGATCGCCGAGGGGAGGAATTTCCTCGCGTCCGACCGGGAGAGGTATGACGTCCTTCAGATGACGCAGGTCTTCGGCCGCGTCCCCCCTTCCGCCGGCGCGTTCACGATGACCGAGGACCACCTCCACACGGAGGAGGCGTTCCGGTCGTACCTCGCCCATCTCCCCGACGACGGGATCCTGACGATCACCCGGTTCATCCACGAACGCCGCGTCTGGCGGCTCCTTTCCCTGTCCCGCGGCGCCCTCGCCCGTCTCGGTTCCGCCGATCCGTCGCGCCACGTGGCGGCGGTACGCGACAGGGGATTGATCAACATCATGGTCCGGCGGACGCCGTGGACGGACAAGGACCTGGCCGCGCTCCGCGGGTTCTCGGAATCGATGGGATTCCCGATCCTGTTCGCGCCCGATCGGCCGGCGGCCGGGCTTCCCGGCAGGATTCTTTCGGGGGAGGAGGGGCGCGAGGCGGGCGCGTTCGACTACTCCGCCCCTTCCGACGACCGTCCCTTCTACTACTACACGTTGCGGCCGGGATCCTTCCTGTCGCCCGCCGGCATGAAGTCGGGGGAGTTCGACGACAGGGCGGTGTCGATGCTGCGCGGATTCCTTCTCTCCGCCGGGATCCTCTGCGCGATATTCCTCGTCGCGCCCGGGGCGCTGCTTTCACGGGGGGGTGCCGCCCGGCCCGGGATCGCGGCCCCGGCATACATGTTCCTCGTGGGGCTCGCGTTCATCGTCTGGGAGATCGTGATGATCAAGCGTCTCGCGCTCCTGTTCGGGGCGCCGGTGCTCTCCCTCGCGGTGGGGCTGCTGTTGATCCTGCTGTTTTCCGGAGCGGGAGGATTCCTGTCCGAGCGCGCCGTCCCGGGAGACCGGACGCGGTGGCTCCCCGGGGCGGCGATCGCGGCGACCGCGTACCTTTTCTTCTGCGGGCCGGAACTCGTCCGTTTCGCCGGGGCCGGGCTCCCCGCTCGCGTCGCGGTGGCTGCGGCGTACGTCCTTCCCCCGTCGATCCTGATGGGGATATTCTTCCCGGCCGGCCTGCGCAGGTACTCCTCCCCGGATTCGGGAACGACCCCGTTCCTCTTCGCCGCCAACGGCGCCGCTTCGGTCCTCGGCGCCGCGCTGACGCAGGCGCTCACGCTGAACATCGGGTACGGAGCGACCACCCTGGCGGGCGGGGTCGCGTATGCGCTGGGCGCGGCGGCGCTCGCCACCCCCGGAAAGGGGGAGGGGCTGGAATGACGCCGCGTTCCGGCCTCTTCCGAACGATCGCATCGCGGATTGCGGCGGTCTCGGTCCTCCTGCTGGCCGTCGCCTGCTCCCCCCGGCAAGGAACGGTGGAGGGTGTGGCGTCGATCGACGACGCGCCGGCGGCGGGTGCGGAGATCCAGGCGTTCGTGAAGGCTGGCGCGGAGCGGTCGGGGACGCCGTTTGCAACGGGCGCCGCCCGGGAGGACGGATTCTTCTCGCTCCCGCTCCCGCCGGGAAGCTACCACCTCGTGGCGCGCAGGACCGTCCGCGCGGAGGGGCGGGACCGGACGTACAAGGCGGAATACTCCGGGAACCCGGTTCGCGTGTCGGGCGGCGAAACCGTGAAGGGAATTTCCTTCGCTCTCGTCGAAATGTCGTCCGGCGGATTCGTCCCGCGCCGGGGGACCGGCGTGACCGGCGCCGTAGTGATCGACGGGAAGCCGGCGAAGGGGGTGTACGTGTACGCCTACCCCGACAACGTCGGCACGGTCCGGGGCCCCTCGTACGCGGCCTTCGCGCGCGCGGGCGAGGATGGACGGTTCCGCATCGTCCTCCGGGAGGGAGCATTCCGCATCGTCGCAAGGGAGAAGGGCGGAGAGAACGAGACCGGCGCCATGTCTTCGTCCGGGAAGACGGGAGGGGACGAGGGGATCCCGGTCCGTCTCGAACCCGGATCCACCCGCGACCTGGGGAGGATCGCACTGCGCTCCCCGGACGAGGGGAAGCGGAGGCGGCGCGCCGCCGGAGGCGGGCAGGCGGCGCCGGCGGCGGAGATCCGCGGCGCCGCGGTCCGGGAGGACGGTTCCCCCGCTCCCGGGGTATACGTGATGGCGTACGCGGACCACCGGATGATCGGACGGCCATTCGCCATCTCGGGAAGGACGGGGACCGACGGAGCGTTTATCCTGAAATTTCCGAAACCGGGGAAGTACTTCCTCGGCGCCAGGGGAGAGTACGGCGGTCCCGTCTCTCCCGGGGAACCGGTCGGGATGTTCGATGGATCGCCGGACCACGGGGTCCTGGTGCGCGACGGGGAACGGCTCGAGGGGATCCGGATCCGGGTGGCGGAGAAGTGGTGAGGGAGGCGAACATCGCCCCGCTCCCCCTGGCGCTCGCCGTGGCGGTGCTGCTCTCGATGGCCGCCGCGTTCCCGGGCCACGGGAAGGAGATCGCGGGGAATCGGACGTATTCGGGAGATCTGGTCGTCCCCAGGGGGGAGACGTGGAAGGTGCTCCCGGGCGCGGAGATCCGGTTCCGTGGAGGGAGGTGGATCGTTCGCGGGACCCTGATCGTCGAGGGGACGGAGGCGAACCCAGTCCGCATCGTCGGAGACGACGCGTTCGACGGGCTCGACGTGCGCGGAGAGGCCGACGCCAGGTTCCGGCACGCCGTTCTCTCGGGCGGCAGGCGAGGGGCGCAGCTGACCGGCGCGGCGGCCGGATTCCGGGAGGTCCGCTTCGAGGGGAACGGGGTCGGGCTCGACGTCGGGCAGTACGCCAGGGTCCGGGTCGACCGGTGCGTATTCGAGGGGAACGCACGGGTCGGGGTGCTGGTCAAGCGCGGCGGCGCCGCGGAGATCGCAGGGAGCCGCTTCTCGGGGGCGGGGAAAGCGGGCGTATACGCGTACGGCGCCGACAACGTGTCGCTTCGCGACTGCCGGTTCGAGCGAAACGGAACGGGTCTCCTCGCGGGGATGGCGGGCGCGCGCGTCCGGGTCGCGAAGTCGGTCTTCCACGCGAACGGCGTCGGGATCCTCGCGGAGAAGACGGCGGCGCCCGAGGTGTCGGGATCCGAGGTCACGGGGAACGGCACGGGATTCCTGTTCACCCGAAGGGCGGAAGGGACCGTCTCCGGATGCCGCATCGAGGGGAACGGAACCGGCGCGCGGGTGGAGTTCTCCTCCTACCCCGTGTTCCGGGGGAACGTCTTCCGGGGGAACCGGGATGCGGCGGTGCATCTGCGGCACCAGTCGTCGGAGTGGGAAGGCGAGGCGACGGAAGGGGACCGGGACGGCGCGTCGGGTCCGGGGGCGCCGTTCGGGCCCGGCGGCGGGTCGCGCGGAGATTTCCGGCCGCGGGATGGCGCCGGGGGGACGGCATCGAAGGGAGGTCCTCCCGGGAAGAGGGGGGGGCTGACCGGTACGGTGGATTTCCGCGGGAACGACTGGGGTGAGTCGCAGCCCCAGGTGGACGCGGGTGGAAGCGTGACCGGGATCCGCGACGGGCGCGTGGAGCCGTACTTCGAATACAGGGGGAGGAGGTACCGGATGGACACGGTGCTGCTGAAATGAGGCGCTTCGCGCCGCTCCTCCTCTGCCTGTTGTGCCTCGCGGAAGGTTCCAGCGCCGCCGATTTCACCGGCGTGCGGGGGCGGGTCGCCCTCAAGGGCGAGGTGATCCCGGGGGTCGTCGTGTTCGCCTTCGGCGATTTCGGAAAGGGGATTGCCGGCCACGCGGCGGCGCGGTCGGCGGGGACGAACGCGGAAGGGATCTACGAGCTGTCCCTTCCGCCCGGGAGCTACCACCTGGTCGCCGCGAAAACCGCGTCCGCGTCGCTTGCCGGGGTGAAGGAAGGGGACCTCTTCTGCTTCTACGGGGGGAACCCGGTCCGGGTCGAACAGGATCGGGCAACCAACGTGGGGTTCAACCTGGTCCGGGTCGGGAGCGACCCGCCATCCGACATGCCGTACGGTGTGGAGGGTACGGTGTTCGACGAGAACGGGGTTCCGCTCGCCGGCGCGACCGTCTACTTCTACGAATCCCCTGCGGGCGGATTCAAGGGAATCCCGGGGTTCTTCGCGCGGACCGGGCAGGACGGCACCTTCCGGGCGCGACTGAAGAAAGGGACATTCTTCGCCGTGGCGCGCAAGCGCGAATCGGGGGACCTGTTCGGCCCGACGCAGGTGGGAGACCGCTTCGCCTACTACGTCCGGAACCCGATCACGCTTCCGGAGGGCGGGGGCGCGAAAGGGATCCGGCTGGACGCGGTCCGCCGCCTGTCGATGCTGGAGACGTTCGAGGGAATTCCGGCGTCGTCCCGGGGGATCCCGCTCCGTGTCCGTGTCGTAGATCCGGCCGGGAAACCGGTTGCCGGCGTCCGCGTTCTCGCGTACCCCAACCGGGAGATGTTCGGCCACCCGGCGTACGTGTCCGGCAAGAGCGGAGCGGACGGGTTGGCGGAATTCACCGTCGCCGAAGAAGGGACGTTCCACCTCCTCGCGCGGGAAAACCTGGGCGGTCCGGCCGAAGGGGAGTTGTACGGCAAATACGCGGGCACGAAGGACCACTCCGTCGAGGTGACGCGCGAAGGAGCGCCGGGGGCGTTCGAAATCGTGGTGGAGCGGAAATGAGATCGAGCCTGTCCGCCCGCGCCCGGATTCTGGCGGTATCCGCGTCGTGCCTGCTGGTCGTTTCCTGCGCCGGCGCGCCGCCGGCGAGGGAGGCCCCGGTGCTTTCCGGGAGGGTCACTTTCCGCGGCGCGCCGGTACCCGGGGCCGTGGTGACGCTTCTCCGGACGTACGACCCGGCCGGCAAATCCGCGAGTCCATCGGTACGATCGTCGGGTGACGGAGGATTCCGGGCGGAAGTGCGGCCGGGGAGCTATTACGTGGTGGCGGAAGGCGCGTACGAGGGCGCCCCGGTGTTCGCCTTCTCCGGGCAGAACCCGGTGCGCCTCGAGTCCGGGTCGCGGTGGCTCGGGATGAAGGCGGTCCCGGCGGAAATTCCGGCGATGCTGCCCGGGAAGCCGGGGCGAGGCGCCGTGGCCGCCGGAGAGCTTGTCTTTCGCGGGGCGCCCGTGGAAAACGCATACGTGTACGTCTATTCCTCCCCGGACTCGCTCTTCAAGGGGATGGGAATGGCGATGAGCGCCCCCACGGGCCCGGGTGGGACGTTCGAGATCGAGAACCTTCCCGAGTCCACGTACTATCTCGTGGCGAGGAGACGCGGGGAAGGGGGGATGACCGGTCCGCTGGAGAAGGGGGACCTGTACGGGTTCTACCCGGGGAACCCTGTATATTTGAAGGATGCGACGGTGACCCGCCTGCGGCTGGAGCTGGTGGAAAAGGAGAAGGAGCTGGCCTACTCCGAGGTGACGTCGGGGACGGAGACCGTGCTGCGGGGGAAGGTGGTCGACCGGACCGGCAGGCCGCAGGCGGGAGTGTACGCGTTCGTGTACGACGACCGCGTCTTCGGGCACCAGCGCCCGTACGGCCATTCCGGGCGGACCGGCCCGGACGGGTCGTTCGCCATCTACCTGGACCGGCCCGGAACGTTCTACCTGGGCGCGCGGGAGCGGTTCGGCGACTCGCCCCGGCCCGGCGAGCGGTTCGGGTTCTACGACGGCACGCCGGACCACGCGGTGTCGGCCGTCGCGGGGATCGCCCGGGAAGGGTTGACGGTCGTGGTCGAGCCGATCCTTCCGGAGGGGAAGTGACACCGCGCCGCGCCGCCCGCATCCTTCCCATCCTCCTCGCCTGCGGAATCGCCGCGTGCGCCGGGGCGGGGAAGATGCCGGGGGGGAGGCTCCCGGCCGACGGGATCGCCCTGCCGATCCGCGGGCTCGCGGGCGACGAGACGTGGAGCGGCGAAGTCCGCATCCGGGGGTCGGTCGTCGTCCCCCGCGGGGTCACGCTGACGATCGCGCCGGGCACCGTCGTCCGCTTCGAGAGGATCGACGTGGATGGAGACGGAATCGGCGATTCGGAGCTGTACGTCGAGGGGAACCTCCTGGCCGAGGGGACGCCGGGGAGTCCGATCCGGTTCACGTCGGCGGAGAGGAATCCGTCCCCGCGCGACTGGAAGTACCTGTTCGTCAACCTGAGCCGCAGGACGGTCCTCTCCCGGTGCGTGTCCGAGTACGCGTTCTCGGGAATCCAGATCCACTTCTCCCGCGCCACCGTCACCCGCTCCGTTTTCCGCCGGTGCGTGGACGGGTTCCGCTTCTCGACCGCGGAAGGGGTCTTCTCCAGGAACCGGATGACGGAGAACGTGTACGGGGTCCGTTACGAGGAGCGCAACTCCACCGCGACCCTGTCGCGCAACGTCATCACGGGGAACAAGGTCGGGATCTTCTGCGTGATGGAGTCGACGGGGAAGGTGGCGATCCGGGAGAACCGGATCCACGGGAACGCCGACTACGACTTCAAGCTGGGAAACCGCCAGCGGGCGGACATCCCGGCGGCGGGGAACTGGTGGGGTACGACCGACCCCGCCGCGATCCGCGCGCGGATCTTCGACCGGGGGGTGGAACCCGACCTCGGAGTAGTCCTCTTCGAGCCGTTCCTCGCGGCGCCGCCGCCGGACGACGGCGGGTACGGGACGTGACGGTCCGGCGGCTCGTCGTGTTCTCCGTGTTCTGGCTCGGACTGGTCCTGGCCGTGCCCCGGACGCCGGAGGCGCACCCCAACGCGCGGTTCCTGCGCGGGGACATCACCGTGTCGACGTCGTGGGAGGGAGTGATCCGCCTCACGGGTACCGTGGTGATCCGGGAGGGCGTCACGGTGACGGTGGATCCGGGCACGGAGATTCTCGTCCAGCCGGGGGAGGGAACGGACATCGAGGTCCGCGGGAGGCTGCTGGTGCGCGGCATTCCGGAAAAACCGGTCCTGTTCGACACGGCGGGAGGGTGCGCGGCCGGTTCCTGGGGCGGGATCCGTTTCCGTCCGGGGAGCACGGGAACGTTCGAGAACGTGCGGATCCGCTGCTCCGCGGCGGGAGTGGCCGGGGAAACATCCGGCGTGACGAAGAAGGGCGTTACGCTCGAGGCGGGGCGGTGAGGTGAAGTGAGAACATGCTGATCCTGTCCCCCGCCGACAAGGCGTCGGAGGTCCCCGCGCTCGTATCCGCCGGCGCGGAGGAGTTGTACGCCGGTTACGTCCCGCCGTACTGGTCCGATGCGTTCGGACCGGTCGTCTCCTGCAACCGGCGCAGCTACGAGGAGGCGAACGCCGGCTCCCTAGATGAGCTGTTCGCCCTCGTCCACCAGGCGGCGGTGCTCGACGTCCCCGTCCACGTAGCCCTGAACGCTTCGCCGATCCCGGACGACATGATCCCGCCGCTGGTCGGGACGGCGGGGGAGCTTGCCGCGGGAGGGGTTCGTGGAGTGATCGTCTCGGACCTCGCGTTGCTGCTCTCCTTGCGGGATGCGAAGTTCCGGCGGCTGTCGCTGCACGCCAGCACGCTGTTTTCGGCCTTCAACGGGATGACGGTCGCGTTTCTCCGCAGGGCGGGGGCGGACCGGGTGATCCTGGCCCGGGAGCTTTCCACGGCCGATATCGCCGCCATGGCGCCGCTCGCGGGGGAGGCGCGCCTCGAAGTCATCGGATTCCGCGGGCGGTGCCCCAACATCGAGGGGTTCTGCACCCACCTGCACGACGATCCGGGCCGGAGCTGGCCGTGCGAGCTGTCGTACGAAAAGGAGTGGCGCGGGGAGGGGGAAGCGGCGCCCGCGGGCGTCCTGGACGCCATCGCACGGAACGAGGGGGTCGACCGGTTCCACTCGTGCGGGCTGTGCGCCGTCCCGCTCCTCGAGCGCGCCGGGGTCCACTCCCTGAAGATCGTCGGCAGAGGCGCGGAGACGTCGCGCAAGGTCGACGCGGTCCGCGCCGTCGCCGCGATGCGGGAGTGGGGGAGGGCGAACATCCCCGACGCGTCGGCGTGCGCCCGCCGGGGGAAGGATCTTTACCGGGAAATCTTCGGCCGCCCGTGCCGCCCGGAAAACTGCTACTTCCCCGAGTTCCGCCCGGGAGAGGTGCGATGAGAGAATATCGGTATCTCGGCCCGGACGGGGAGGGGATCGCGGAATTGCCGGTCGGGGCCGGGGGGGCGATGGGGAGCGAATATTGCGTCCACCTGCTGCCGACGGCGGCGCGGATGGCGGAGGCGGCCTCCGAGGCGTCGGCGAGGAGCGCCCCTCTGCTGCTCCTCACCCCGTACTTCCGGGACGCGGAACTGAAGCGGACTCTTCCGCTCTTCCGCGCGATCCCGCCCGGGGCGGACGTCGACGTCGCTGTGAACGACTGGGGGCTCCTCCAGACGCTCCACGGACTGTTCCCGCGGATGCGGCTGTCGGTCGGCCGGCTGCTCTCCGGGCAGAAGCGGTGCCCGCGGATCGGCTCATCCCCACGGCTCACGGAGGAGGGGAGGAAGTGGCACGGCGAGGGGATCTTCTCCTCGCCCCGCGCGCGGGATTTTCTCGAGGGGGAGATGGGCGTCACGGGGTACCACCTCGACGCGCTCCCCTGGACCCGGGGAGTCCGTCCGGCGCCGGAGGATGCCGAGTTCTTCGTCCACCAACCGTACTCGATCGTGACGGTGACGGACGCCTGCCCGTGGATCGGCGGGATGTCGTCATCGCTGCTCCCGTCCTGCCCACGGCCGTGCAGGGAAGGTTGCGTGGTCCTGAAGGAGCCTTCGATGGGCGAGGGGCTGCTCCAGCGGGGAAAGGCGCGGTTCGCGGCGGCCTCGGAACCGGTTTCCGCAGGCCGGATGACCCGTGTCCGCTACGGGAACCTGCCGTAGCATACCGCGCGGGCCGGAATTTACGGCCCCCCCGTGTGGCAATCACGGAATATCCTGCGTAATATTAGTGGATACACTTTCGCCGGAGCGTCCATTGCACCGAAGGCTGGAAAACGTGTTCTACGAAGTCCGCGCGCCGCGCCTGGCGTGGAACGACATCGGAGGCCTTGCGGGCCCCAAGGCGAAGATGAAGGAGATGGTCTGCCTTCCCATCACCCGCGCGAAGGAGCTGCGGTCGATGGGCGTCGATTTCCCCGCCGGGGTGATGCTGTGGGGGCCCCTGGGATTGGGGATCACGATGCTCGCGGAGGCGGCGGCGAAGGAGGCGGGGGCGACCTTCGTCTACGTTTCGGGCCAGGAAATGCTGGGAAAGGTCGACCGGATGGAGGAGGCGTTCGGGATGGCGGTCCGCGAGGCGCCGTCCGTCTTCTTCATCTCCGACATCGACTGGCTGTGTCCCCGCGCCGGCGCATCCTACGACTGGGACGCCGGTAACCTCCGGGGGAAGCCGCCGACCTTCGCCGACATCGCCTTCACGGAGAAGTTCCTGGCCCTGCTCGACGGCCTGCTTTCCGCGCCGGAGGTGCGCCTCGTCGGCTCGTGCTACCGGATCGACGTGGTGGACCAGGCGGCGATCAAGGAGAAGAAGCGGTTCAACCGGAAGATCTTCGTCGCCCCGCCGACGGCGGAAGAGCGGCGGGAGATCCTCGCCATCTACGCCGGGAGGATGCCGCTTTCGCAGGGCGTGGATCTTGCCCGGGTCGCGGCGAAGGCGGAGGGGTGCACCGGATGGGACATCGAGAACCTGTGCCGGAAGGCGGCGATCGTGGCGGTGGAGTCGGGGAGCGACCGGGTGGACGAGCGGCACTTCGATGCGGCGCTCGCCTCGATCACGCCGTGGCTCACGCCCGACATGGCCGAGGGGTATCTGCGGATCCACCGCGAGGATTGCCCGCACCATTACGCTTTCTGACATACGAACAGGAGATGCCGTTGAAACGATCCATCGCCCCCATCGCCTTCGCCGCCGCCCTGGCGGCCGTCGCGTTCCTCCTCCATCCCTTGTCGGCCGCCGCCTGCGTCGGACGCACGATCCTGGTGGGATACTTCGACGCTCCCGACCAGGCGATGGTGGCCAACATCCTGGCGGTCTTCATCGACGAGCGGACCGGGACCACCGTGAAACTGTCCCGCTTCGCCAGCCGGGAGGATGCGTTCGAGGCGGTCCGGCAGGACAAGGTCAGCCTCTACACGGACTACTCTTCCGTGCTCCTCTCGAAGTTCGCCGGGGAGAAACCCGGACCGGAGGACGGGAAGAACATCGCCCGCCTGAAGGAAGTGCTGAACCGGAAATACAACGTGGTCTGGCTGGAGCCGTTCGGC
>JACRNP010000004.1 GCA_016234845.1 Deltaproteobacteria bacterium
GCTCTTCCGATCTGGTCGCCGACAAGGTCGGCCGCTTCGAGACGGCGAACGGCGGGACGCTCTTCCTGGACGAGATCGGGGAAATTTCCCCGGCGCTGCAGGTGAAGCTGCTGCGGGTGCTGCAGGACCGCGAGTTCGAGCGCGTGGGAAGCAGCCGCGCGCAGTCCGCGGACGTGCGGGTGATCGCCGCCACGAACCGGGTCCTGAAGGAGGAGATGCGGGCGGGGCGGGTCCGGGAGGATCTCTACTACCGGTTGAACGTCATCCCGATCGCGGTGCCTCCGCTGCGCGAACGGCGGGAGGACATCCCCCTGCTCGTCGATCACGCGCTGAAATCCCTGCGCAAGCGGGGGCTGGACCGGGTGCGCGCCGTTTCTCCGGAGGCGATGCGGCGGCTGATGGAGTACCGGTGGCCGGGAAACATCCGGGAGCTGGAGAACGTCCTGGAGCGCGCCGCCGTGGTCTCCCGCGGTCCCGTGGCGGCGGTCGCGGATCTGCCGGACGAGATTCGGGAACCGGCCGGCGTCGGCCCGGGGGAGGCGGGGGGAAGCGTGGACGGAGGGCAGGTCGCCCCCCCTTCGGACGAGAGGGTACGGATGCTGCGGGCCCTGGAGGAAAACCGGTGGAACCGCGGAGCCGCGGCGGCGGCGCTCGGGATGGACCGGTCGACCCTCTGGCGAAAGATGAAACGGTTCGGTGTCGGCTGAGATATTCTGAAACGAATTGTTGCAGGACGGGAGACCCGCGGATCGATATAAGCGTCGAATCTCCTATCCGTTCGCCGCTTCCGGGGGTTGGCATCCCGAATGCAGTTCTCCTCGCATCGGAAGACTTCCGGCAACATCCAACGGGAGCCCGAAGAAGGAGATGGAACATGACCGTGGAACGTTGGATACGCGTGATCGCCGGCACGTTCGTGCTGGCAAGCCTTGCGTTGGGATGGTTCATGTCCCCGTGGTTCCTGCTGTTCACGGTGTTCGTCGGGTTGAACCTGTTCCAGTCGGGATTCACGAACTGGTGCCTGATGGAGAAGATCCTGATAAAGCTGGGCGTGCCCGAGCGATAGGAAGGGAGGAAAGGAGATGCCCTTATACGAGTATCGGTGCGGGAAGTGCGGGCAGCAGTTCGAGTCGTACCGGCGGCTGTCCGACGCGAAGGACGAGGAAACGTGTCCCGCCTGCGGGGCGACCGCCAAGAAACTGGGGATCTCCCTGTTCGCGAGTTCGAAGGGGAGCGCGAATCCCGGAGGATCGTCGTGCGGAGGCGGCCCGCGCCGCTCGCCCTTCAGTTGAGCTTGATGCGCCGCCCGGCGGGCGCCGGGCATCCCAATTCCGAAGTTGGGGAGTGACCGTCTGCCGGCGATCGTCCTTCTGGCGGCGGTCCTCTTTCTTTCCTCCTGCGGGCGGGGGGAAAAGGCGTTCCGCCACGACGGGCACCTGACGATCACGAAGGGGGCGTGCGCTCCGTGCCACGGCGGCGATCCGTCGCGACCCAGGCCCGCCGCGACCGCCGATTGCGCCGCTTGCCACCGGCAGGCCGAGGATCCCGCGAAGGCGGGCCGCTACGGCTTGCCGGGGGGAACGTCCCGTCGTCCGCCGATGCGCTACGAGGGCGTCGTCTTCCAGCACGCTCCCCACGCGGAGGCGGGAACCCCCTGTACCGCCTGCCACGGCACGGGAGAGAAGCCCGGATTCCCCACGACGTCCGCCTGTTCCGGCTGCCACGAACGGGAAGGCGGCCCGAAAATATCCCCTCCGGCCACCCGTTAACCGGGCGGTTCCACCAACCGCAAGCGATTCCTGTTTCCGTTGTTTTTCCGCGTTGCGTTTTTTGCTGACAACGTGGAATTTCTGTGTATTATTGATCCATCAATCCATATTGTATACTGTATACCAGCAGGGGGGGAGCACCGATGACGGCGTCTCGCGCGATCCCTCCCCGTTTTGTCCTCCCGCTGGTTCTCCTCGTTCCCCTGATCCTCGTGTTCCTGCCGGCTCCCAACGCCTCCCCGGTTTCGTTCCCCGAGGTGGTCTCCCCGTTCGACGAGACCGACCCTCCGGCGGTTCACAATACGGCCGTTCCGATTCCGTGGCAGGACGACGTCTTCACCGGGTGGATCCCGTCGCTGCCGTGGAGCCACGACGATACGTACCGGAAGGCGCGCGTTTCCCGCACGGAGATCCTGAAGCATCGCCCCGCGACGTCGTCTTTTTTCTCGTGGGGCACGGAGTGGTTTCCCTCGGTCGCGCTGGCGATGATGACCGGTTCCCTGTTGATCGGTCGCCCTCCTCCGCAGGGGGTCCCATCCACCGGTTGAACCGGGGGCGGTCAGGGAAACGGGCGAACACATTTCAACAACACGAAGAGGAGGATGTCAGATGAAGCAGTTTCGTTGGATCCTGGTGATGGTGGCGGTGGCGATGCTGGTGGCCGTTCCGGTGATGGCGGAGGAGAAGGCCGCGGAAGCGGCGCCTGCGGCGGCCCCGGCGGCGGAGGCTCCGAAAGCCGAAGCGGCGGCCCCGGCGGCCGAGGCTCCGAAGGCCGAAGCCCCCGCGGCGGCTCCCGCTGCGGCTCCCGCGGAGGCACCGGCGCCCGCGAAGTAACGAACGACCCGCCGGAACGAAACGGGGGCCGGGGAGCGTCGCTCCCCGGCCCCCGGGTTTTTCCCCGCGATCCGCCTATCGGACGATGTTCAGGTTCGGCTTGATCAGCTCCATGAACTCCATCCGCGTCGACTGCCGGGTCCGGAAGACCCCGAGCATCGCGGAAGTGACCGCCTTGGAGTTCGTCTTCTCCACGCCCCGCATCATCATGCACAGATGGAACGCCTCGATCACCACGGCTACCCCGTGCGGCTGGAGCGTGTCCATCAGCGCGGTGGCGATCTCCTGCGTCAGCCGCTCCTGGACCTGCAGCCGCCGGGAGTAGAGCTCCACCACCCGGGCGATCTTCGACAGCCCGACGATGTGCTGGCGCGGCATGTACGCCACGTGGCACTTCCCGAAGAACGGCAGGAGATGGTGCTCGCACAGCGAGAAGAGGTCGATGTCCTTCACGGTGACCATCTCGTCGTACTGCTCGTGGAAGATGGCGCTCCGGAGGACGTCCCGCGGGTCCTGCGCGTACCCCTGCGTGAGGAAGGCGATCGAATTCTCGAACCGTTCGGGGGTCTTCTTCAGCCCCTCCCGGTCGGGGTCCTCGCCGATCTTTACGAGCAGGTCGCGGATGATATCCTGCATAATGGCATCATCATAATGCAGGAGGAGGTGGTCCCCAAATGAAAAAGGGCACGACGGGCGTCTCGGAGAACGCCGTCGCGAAAGGCCTGAAACAGGCGCTCCGGAACGAGATCGACGGCATGGAGTTCTACCGGATGGCGGCCGCGAGCGCCCGCCACGAGGCCGTGCGGCAGATGTTCCTGTTCCTGATGGAGGAGGAGGGGCGGCACCGCGACGCGATCGCGGAGCAGATGGACCGGGTGGCCAGGGGCAAGCCGTTCCGCCTTTCGCGCGGGACGGCTTCGAGGAAAGGGTTGGCGAGATTCCGGAGTCCGCTGTACACGGAAGACCTCGTGAAGGTCAGCCACCAGGTGGAGGGGGAAGTCGCCGCGCTCTCCATCGGGATGACGCTGGAGAAGCGCGCGATCGCCCAGTTCACCGCCCTCCGGAACAGGTCGGCCGGAGACGCGCGGGCGGAGAAGACGTTCGAGGGCCTCGCCGCGTGGGAGCGGGACCACCTCGAGCTCCTGACCCGGCAGTACGACGTGCTTCGGGAGATGTACTGGGAGGAGGCACGCTTCTGGCCGTTCTGACGCAGCGCGACGGGTGGATGCGCGCCGCCCTGCTGGAGGCGGACAAGGCGGCCGCCGCGGGGGAGGTGCCGGTGGGCGCGGTCGTCGTCTCCCCGGAAGGGAAGATCCTGTCGAGGGCGCACAACCGTCCGGTCGGGTCGAACGATCCGACCGCCCACGCGGAGATCCTCGCCCTCCGCGCCGCCGCGCGCAAAGTCGGGAACTACCGGCTGCCCGGCTGCCGCCTGGTCGTCACGCTCGAGCCGTGCCCCATGTGCGCCGGGGCCGCCGTGTCGGCCCGCGTCGCCGAGATCGTCTACGGGGCGGAAGATCCGAAGACGGGCGCCGTGTCCACCCTGTACCGGATCGCCTCCGACCCGCGGCTCAACCACCGGGCGTCGATCGTCCCGGGCGTCCTCGCGCCGGAGTGCTCCGCCCTGCTCAAGGCGTTCTTCCGCGACCGCCGGCCGAGGCGACAGGAGCCGTAGGAACCCCCGCCTGCCGCGGCGCTTGGCCATCCGCGGGCTTCTACAGGATGGGAGAGAGGACCCGGCACGTGTCCTCGAGGAACTGCAGCGGGCCGGGTCGGCGGGCGAAGGATCCCGCGTCGATCTCCTCGGAAAGGGACAGGTCCTCCCGGAAAACATCCGCGAGGGCCTCGATCTGCGGCGGATCGTACAGGAACACCCCCAGCTCGAAATTGAGGAAGAAGCTTCGGATGTCGACGTTGGGAGATCCGACGACCCCGACGTCGTCGTCGATCACCAGCACCTTGGAGTGCAGGTTCGTCGGCCGGTAGAGGTA
Organism: Deltaproteobacteria bacterium; assembly: GCA_016234845.1. Taxonomy (NCBI): domain Bacteria; kingdom Pseudomonadati; phylum Myxococcota; class Myxococcia; species Deltaproteobacteria bacterium. Next base: position 4,595 of record JACRNP010000004.1, read on the forward strand.
GACCCGGATCCCCGCCGCCATCAATTCGTCGAAGTACGACCGGCCCGCCAGGCTGACGATCCTCAGGTCGGAGCGCGCGGGGACGATCAGCCGGACGTCCACCCCGCGGAAGGCGGCGTTCTGCAGGGCCGTCACGATGACCTCGTCGGGGACGAAATACGGGGTTTCGATCCAGAGGCGGCGACGCGCCGCCGTGAAGGCCGTGAACACGCCCTGGTAGATCGGCTGCCCGCGCCGGTCCGGTCCGGAGGCGGCGATCTGCAGGGTGCACGGGAGGCCGCCTCCGCCCGGGAGCGGCGTCGGCGGCGGGAACAGCTCCCCGGGAAGCTCCGTCACCTCGGTTGCGAACGCCCAGTCGTCGAGGAAAACGGCCTGCAGGTCGGAGAGCGCGGGCCCCTCGATCATCACGGCGATGTCCCGCCACTGCCCGTCGGCGATCTTCGGTCCCATGTACCGTTTCCCGATGTTCATCCCCCCGGTGAACGCGCACCTTCCGTCGGCGATCAGGAGCTTCCGGTGGTTCCGCATGTGCGCCGATCCCCGGCGGTGCAACGGGAGGACGGGCAGGAACCCCCCGACTTCCCCGCCCGCGTCGATCAGCGGCCGGACGATGGTCCGCAGCGCGCGCCAGGAACCCACGGCGTCGAGCAGCAGGCGGACCCGCACTCCGTCGCGCGCCCGCGAGGCGAGCGCCTGGATGAACCGCCTCCCGACCGGGTCGACGTCGAGGATGAAGAACTGGGCGTGGATGTGGTCCCGCGCCGTCGCGATCGTCGCGAGGACCGCGTCGTACGCCTCATCCACCCGGGCGAGGATCCGGACCCGGTTCCCCGCGACCGGCGGCGGACTCTCCGCGGCGGCGAGGACCCGGGCGCACGCCTCCCCGGCGGCGGAGGGGAGATCGTCCGGACGGAGGCGGTTCGACAGCGGGGAGGAGAGCGAGCCGACGGCCGCGATCTTCGCGCGGATGTGACGGCGGATCCTTCGGACGCCGATCAGGTAGTAGAGGGGGATCCCGAACAGCGGCAGGAGCACGATCCCGAGCATCCAGGCGAGGGTCGCCGAAGGGTGCCTGCGCTCCAGGATGACGCGGGGGATCAGGAAGAGAGCGAAGATGTAGCCGACGATGTTCAGACCGAGAAGCGCGTATCGCCAGATCTCCTGCATCCCGTCACCGCCCGGCCGGTTCCGATGGATTCGGGAGGCCGTTCCCGGCTATAATACCGGTCTTCCCGCGCGGAGGGGTACCGAAGTGGCCGTAACGGGGTCGACTCGAAATCGACTTGGCGGTGCGAGCCGCCACGTGGGTTCGAATCCCACCCCCTCCGCCATTTTTTCCTCCGGAAAAAATGGCGGCTCGGTGGGATTCGAACGCGAGCCCGCGCCGAGCGAATAGCGAGGACAAGCCCGACGCTCCGGAGGGCGGCAGCGGGCGAGCTGGCCGGGAGGGCGATGGCCTGGCTGGCCGAGCCCCATCGGTCGAATCCCACCCCCTCCGCTCACGTTTGTTTTCTCTTACTGTGGGGTTATGTGGGAGTTGACCGTGAGGCTTGATACGGGTTGGTTCTGGCCTGGATAGCCCGAGCCTCAGGCGGTCGAATCCCACCCCCTCCGCTAAAGATTGTCCACTCCGAATTGTGAGGTTTGTCGAAGTTGACTGTGGGTTTGCTTTGGTTTGGCCCTGACCTGCCCCATCGGTCGAATCCCACCCCCTCCGCTCACGCTTCTTCAATACCCGATGGAGAGGTTTTCCGCCGTCCGGGCCAGGCGCCGGTCGAGGGTCCACAACCGCGCCCGGGCGATGCGGGCGGACGCCAGCAGGTGGATGTCGATCCAGCCGACTCCCTTTCCGTGCAGCTTCACGCCCTCCAGGAATCCGAGCGCCTCGTCGTGTCCGGCCATCGGGGCCCAGGATCTCCCGCCGGTTCCGCAGCTGTCCGCAGGCGAGTTCCCCCAGGACGAACCGATGGCCCATGACCCGTTCTTCGGCGAGCAGGTACCGGAGATGGTCGTTCCCGCGCCGGAAATGGTCCACCCAGACGGAGGTGTCGACCAGGGTCACGTGGACCGATCCATCCGCCTCCGGGGCGGACGGCGGAGGTCCTTTTCGGAACCGCCCAGATCCGCCAGCCGGCGGGCCCCTTCCCGGGCGATGAGCGCCGAAAGCCCCATCCGGACCAACGCGGTCTTTTCCGTGACGCCCGTGAGGCGGGCCGCCTCGTCGATCAGCCGGTCCTCGATGTTCAGTGTTGTTCTCATATGTATCAATATGCACGGTTGATGCATACGGGTCAAGCGGGTCCCCGCTCCGATCCCTCCTTCCCCGGATTCCCGCGTGTGCCGAACTCCGCCTTGAATTGGGCCTCGGCCTCCAGTATGATGGTACCCTTTCGTGCCGTGATCACCACGGCACGGCCGGGACATCGCCGATGGCCAGAATGGCCGAGTGCCGCGAGGCGCATGGATGCGCCGAAGCGGCCGGGGGTGCGCCGGCGGCCAGGCCCGCCGCAACGGAAGGCGGCAAACCCCGTCAGGTCCGGAAGGAAGCAGCGGTAGCCGCACATCTCCGTGTGCCGGCGGCTCCCCTGGTCGCCGGCGGACCCCCGGCCGCGAAAACGCGGAACCGGCTGCGCCGCCTCGGAGCGGGGGCTCCGTTCGTGGCTCGCCGTGCGGTGAACCCGCACGGCTGCGCTCCGGCCTCACTTTGCCCCCCGTTCTTCGATCGGCGGGGGTACCCCAGGGAGTATAGTTAGCCCGGGAGTGGGGCGCCCCCCTCCTGCGGCTGCTCCGCCGGGGGAGGCGTCGCGGACGCGCCGCGCGGGAGTGCTCGTTCAATTCGGGGAAGGATGCGGGATCGATGGCGTACGAGGCCCTCGCCAGGAAGTGGCGGCCCAGGACGTTCGAGGAGATCGTGGGGCAGGCGCACGTCACCCGGGCCCTCGCCAACGCCATCACCTCCGGGAAGATCCACCACGCCTACCTCTTCTCCGGCACCCGCGGCGTGGGGAAGACCACCTTCGCGCGGATCCTCGCCCGCGCCCTCAACTGCGACAACGGTCCGACGCCGACCCCGTGCCTTTCGTGCGCTTCCTGCACGGAGGTCGGGACCGGAACCGACGTCCAGGAGATCGACGGCGCCTCCAACACCGGCATCGACGACATCCGCCGCCTCCGGGAGAACGCGGCCTACGCCCCCTCCCGTCTCCGGTACAAGGTCTACATCATCGACGAGGTCCACATGCTGTCGAAGGCGGCCTTCAACGGGCTGCTGAAGACGCTGGAGGAGCCGCCGCCGCACGTCGTGTTCATCCTGGCCACGACCGAGCCGAACCGGATCCCCGACACGATCCTCTCCCGGTGCCAGCGGTTCGACTTCCGGATGCTCACCGACGCCGAGGTGCGGGGCCGGCTCGGGGAGATGGCCCGGTCGGAAGGGGTGGCCGTCGAGGAGGACGCCCTGGCCCTCATGGCGCGGTACGCCTTCGGCTCGATGCGGGACGGGCAGTCGCTCCTCGAGCAGGCGGCGGTGTCCGGCGCGGGCGACGTCACCGCGGCGCTGGTCGAGGGAATGCTGGGGCTGGTGGGAACCGAGGCGGCGATCGACCTTGCGTCCGCCGCGATCCTCGAGGGCGCGGGAGCGGCGCTTTCCCGCTTCTCCGCGCTCCTGTCCCGGGGGGCGGACCTGAAGTACCTCTACCTGTCCGTCATCGACGTGCTGCGGGACGCGACGGTGCTCTCCTTCACCGGGAAGGGGGAGCTTCTCTTCCGTCACTCGCCCGCCTCGCTGGAGCGGGTCCGCGCGCTCACCGCGCGGAGGTCGCGGGAGGAGTGGATGTTTCTCCTCGACATCGCCTTCCGGTCGGAGCGGGACGTCCTCGGCACCGAATTCCCCCATCTCGGGTTCGAACTGCTGCTGCTCCGGCTGGCGAACGCGCAGGGGCTCCTGTCCGTCGACGCCCTCGAATCGGGGGAATCCCCGGAGGCGCGCCAGGCCCCGCCCCCGAAGGCCATGGATGGCCAAGTGCCGAGGCAGCCGGGGACGGCCACGGGTCCTTTCGCCTCGGCCGCCGCGCCGTCCGCGGCCACCTTCTCGCGGAAACCGCCGCAGCAGGAACCCGTTCCCCCTCCCTCCCGCACCGCCGCGAAGAGCGCGGATCCGGCCGGCTTGGCAACCGGAGCGGCGGGAGCCGCAAAGGAGGGTCCCGGCCTGTGGGAATCCCTGAAGCGGGCCGTCGAGGGGAAGCGGAAGGCGGTCCTTGTGAGCCTCCTCTCGCAGATGGAGGGGGAGTTTCGGGACGGGGAGCTCGTGATCTCCTGCGGCCACGAGATGCTCCTCGAACGGTTGAAGGAGCCGGACAAGTGGCCCCACCTCCTCGCCGCGCTGGAAGAGGCGGCCGGCCGGCCGGTCGCGGTGCGCCTCTCGGCGTCTGCGGAAAAAAAAAGCCCTGAATCCGGCGCCGTAGCCGCCGCGGACGACGAGCTGGAGCGGAAGGCGCTTTCCGAACCGCTCGTGCTCGAGGTGCTGCGGGCGTTCGAGGGGGCGACCCTCGTGAAGGTTCTGCCGTCTCCCGGGGCGGGGACGGTTGCGGCCGGGGAGGGGGAACCGCCGGGCGGAGAGGGCGAGGAGCCGGCGTTCGTCGAGGCGCCCGCCGGGGAGGAGGAGGGATGACCGGTTTCGGGGATCTGATGCGGCAGGCCCAGGAGATGCGCGACCGCCTTCAGAAGCTCCAGGACGAGCTCGGCGGAATGACGGTCGAAGGTTCGGCGGGCGGCGGGATGGTCGTCGCCGTGGCGAACGGCCGGCAGGAGCTGTTGTCCGTCCGCATCGAAAAGGAAGTGGTCTCGCCGGACGACGTCGGGATGCTGCAGGACCTCGTCCTCGCCGCGGTGAACGACGCCCTCTCCCGGGCGCGCGCGCTCGCCGCCGCCGAGATGGCGAAGGCCACGGGCGGGATGATCCCGCCGGGACTGCTGTGAACGCCGTTTATCCGAAGCCGCTGCGCCGCCTGGTCCGGCTCCTCTCCCGCCTGCCGGGGATCGGGGAGAAGACGGCGACGCGCCTGTCGATGTTCCTTTTGAAAATGCCGCCGGAATTCGTCCGCGAGCTGGGGAACGCCATTGCCGGGATCCCCGAGTCCGTGATAAAGTGCTCGAAATGTTTTAGCATTGCCGATGAGGACCCGTGCGCACTGTGCACGGACCCCGCGCGCCGGGATGACCTGATCTGCGTCGTGGAAGGTCCCTCCGATATAGTCCCGATCGAAAAAAGCGGGGAGTTCAAAGGGAGATACCACGTCCTCGGCGGGGCGATCTCGCCGATCGACGGGGTGATGCCCGACGACATCCGGGCCCGGGAGCTCACGGACCGGGTGGCCCGCGGCGGCGTCGCCGAGGTGGTGCTCGCCACGAACCTCACGGCCGAGGGAGAGGCCACCGCCTCCTACCTCGCGGGGGTCCTGAAGGGGCGGGGTGTCCGGGTGACGCGCATCGCGTACGGTCTCCCGATGGGATCGGACCTGGAGTACGCCGACGAGATCACCGTCGGCCGCGCGATGAAGGGCCGCCGCGATATGTGACGGCGGTTGACACGCGGCTTCCCGGGCGGGTATGAAGGTATTTTCCGATGACATGCGTACAGGAAAACTCAAGGCGAGAGGTGCAGCGGACATGAGCCAGAGCGGTGCGGCGGTGAAGTTGCCGGTGAAGAACTCCCTCGGATTCTTCGAGATCCGGATGGAGAGCATCGGCGGTCTCGGCGCGAACGTGGCCGGGAAGATCCTGACCGAGGCGGCGATCATCGGGATGGGGATGAACGGCGCGGGGTTCGCATCCTACGGGTCGGAGAAGAAGGGGACGCCGGTCAAGTCGTTCGTCCGGATCTGCGAGGCGGACCAGAAGGTCCGCGTCAACAGCCCGATCGAGGAGCCGCACGTCCTGGCCATCTTCCACGAGGCGCTGGCGAAGTCGATCCCCGTCACGGCGGGCGCGCTCCCCGGAAAGACCACGGTCATCCTGAACACGCGGCGCACGCCCGCGGAGGCCCGCGACTTCCTGAAGCTCCAGGGGGGGAAGCTCGGTACGGTCGATGCCATGGAGATCGCGATGGCCACCGGCTCCCGCGTCAACATGGTCATGATGGGGGCGATCATGAAGGCGGCCGGCTTCTTCGACTGGAAGGCGGTCGAGGAGACGATCCGCGACCAGTTCGGGAAGAAGTACGCCGCCCTCATGAAGGGGAATCTCGATGCGCTGAAACGCGGCCACGACGAGGTGAAGTTCCAGGAGTTCCCGGCCGACGGGAAGTACCCGGCCCGGCCGTTCACGCGCGAGGAGCCGAAGCTCGGGTACGAGACCGCTCCCATCGGCGGCACGATCTACTCGGTCGGCAACATGCGGTTCAAGGACCTCTCCACCAGCCGCACGGGGATGATCCCGCTGTTCATCCTGGACAAGTGCACCCGGTGCGGGGAGTGCGACATCACCTGCCCCGACTACTGCTTCGTGTGGGAGAAGGGGAAGGACCCCAAGACGGGGAAGGACGGGATGGTCCTGCTGGGGATCGACTACCAGTACTGCAAGGGGTGCCTGCGGTGCACCCACATCTGCAAGTTCGGCGCCCTGGTCCCGGTCAAGGAAGCGGAGCAGGACATGGACAGGATCACCGTCAAGCACAAGTTCCTTAAATAACGACCGAGCGGACATAAGGAGAGAAGAGCGATGGCTCAGACGGCGAAGAAGCGGACCGGGCGCCCCGCGCAGAGGATGGTGGTGCAGAGCGGCAACGAGATCGCGGCGACGGCGGCCAAGCAGATCAATTACCACGTCATGGGGTACTACCCCATCACGCCCTCCACCGAGGTCGCCGAGACCCTCGACGCGATGAAGGCGGAAGGGGAGCACACCGTCCGGATGATCCCGGGGGACGGGGAGCACGGGGCGGCGGGGATCTGCTTCGGCGCGAGCACGGCGGGGGGGCGGGTCTTCAACGCCACGTCGGCCAACGGCCTCCTCTTCGCCTTCGAGCAGCTCCCGGTGCAGTCCGGGGAGCGGTTCCCGATGGTGTTCAACATCGTCACCCGCGCGGTGTCGGGCCCGCTCGACATCCGCGGCGACCACAGCGACATCATGCTGGCGAAGGACACCGGGTGGATCACCCTCATGGCGGCCGACGCGCAGGCGGTCTACGACATGAACGTGCTGGCGCCGAAGATCGGCGAGGACATGGCGGTCCGCCTGCCGGTGTTCTTGGCGTACGACGGCTTCTTCACCTCCCACCAGAAGCGCCGCATCGAGATCTTCTCGGACGACCAGGTCGTGCGCGACTTCCTGGGGCCGTTCGTCGCCACGGTGACCTCGGTCGACCCGAAGAAGCCGGTCACCATCGGGCCGTACATGAACGACCCGGACCAGATCAACAACAAGAAGCAGCAGGCCGACGCGATGGTCCGCTCCCACGCCGTGATCCGGAAGGTGTTTGCGGAGTACGAGGCGCTGTCCGGGCGGCGGTACGACATGGTCGAGCTGTACCGGATGGAGGACGCCGAGGCCGCCCTGTTCATCCTCAACTCCGCGGCCGAGACGGCCAAGGAGGCGGTGGACGCGCTCCGGAAGGAGGGGAAGAAGGTCGGCCTCATCCGCCCCAACGTCATCCGCCCGTTCCCGATCGACGAGATCCGCGAGGCGCTGAAAAACGTGAAGGGGCTGGTGGTGGCGGACCGCCAGGACAACTTCGGCGCGTACGGCGGCGCGATGGCGGTCGAGGTGAAGGCGGCGCTCCAGGGGGTGAAAGGGAACGCCACGCAGGTCGCCGCGCGGATCTACGGGACCGGCGGGAAGGAGTTCTTCGTCGAGGACGCCGCTGCGATGCTTTCCGAGGCGCTCGAGATCGCGAAGGCCGGCGCCGTCAAGGTCCCCTACGCCTACTTCGGCGCGAACCCGGGCGACCCGTCGTACACCCCGGCCAAGGCGTTCGACCCCATCACCGAGGCGCAGGCCTCCGGCCTCATCCGGGTGGAGACCACTCCGGAAGGGAAGATGGAGGTGAAGGGGAACATCCTGCGGAACCTCACGGAGCGGCCGAAGCGGATCGGCCCGGGGCACGGCGCCTGCCCGGGGTGCGGCATCTTCGTGAACATGAACACCTTCATGAAGGGGATCGAGGGGAACGTGGTCGTCCTCTTCCACACCGGCTGCGGGATGGTCGTCACCACCGGATACCCGTACACGGCCCACAAGGTCACCTACATCCACAACCTGTTCCAGAACGGCGCCGCGACCCTCTCCGGGGTCGTCGAGATGTTCGAGGAGCGGAAGCTCCGCGGCGAGATCCCGAAGGACGAGAAGATCACCTTCGTCATGGTGACCGGAGACGGCGGCCACGACATCGGCATGGGGCCGTCCATCGGCGCCGCGATGCGGAACCACCGGATGATCATCTGCGAATACGACAACCAGGGGTACCAGAACACCGGCTCGCAGCTCTCGTTCACCGTCCCACTGGGCCAGTCGACCTCCACGTCGAACTACGGTCCGTACCAGCACGGCAAGAGCACGCACCACAAGGACACGGCGCAGATCTTCGCCGCGTGCCACATCCCGTACGTCTGCACCGTGGCCGAGAACAACCCGCGGGACATGATCCGCAAGGCGGCCAAGGCCCAGAAGTACGCGGACCGGGGGCTGGCGTTCGTGAAGATGATCTCCATGTGCCCGCTGGCGTGGAAGACCGAGGAGCGGATGTCGGTCCCCATCATCCAGGCGGCGGTGGACTCCTGCTTCTTCCCCCTCTACGAGGTCGAGGACGGGATCACGACGATCACCTACGATCCGGAGGAGAAGGGGAAGAAGGTGCCGGTCACGGAGTGGCTGAAGCACATGGGGAAGACCAAGCACATGCTGAAGCCCGACTGCAAGCCGGAGCTCGACCGGTTCCAGGCCGAGGTAGACCGGCGCTGGATCCGCCTGAAGGAGATGCACAAGAACCCGCTGCTGTAGGATCGAAGAAGGCGGTCTTATCCCTGGGGGGCGGCGTCGGACACGACGCGGTGCGACAGCCCCGACTTCCCCTCCGCCTTCTTCGCGTACATCTGCCGGTCCGCCATCCCGATCATCTCCTCCGCGGAGTGGATCGGGTTCGTGTAGGTCACCGCGCCCAGCGTGAGCGTTACGGGCCACCCGTTCTCCCGCATCTCCTCCGAAATCTGGCCCTGCAGGTTCGCAAGGGCGGCGCGGGCGGCGTCGTACCCGGTTTCCGGCAGCACCAGCGCGAACTCGTCCCCCCCGAGGCGGGCCGGGACGTCCACGCTGCGGGTGCCGAGAACGAGCGTGTCGGCCACCGATCGGAGCAGGGAGTCGCCGGCCGCGTGCCCCTGCGCGTCGTTGATCGACTTGAAGTTGTCCACGTCCATGTAGACCAGGGTGAACGGCTTCTTGTACCGCCGCGACCGGGCGATCTCCACGTCCAGCACCTCGAGGAAATATTTCCGGTTCGCCACGCCCGTCAGCGGATCGAACCGGGCGGCGGCGCGCTCCTGGTCGAGCGAATCGACCAGGGCGGAGAGGATGTACGTGAAGAAGAAGAACAGTCCCAACTCCTCCGCGAAGTTCGAGATCGGCAGGATGGCGCCGTCCTCCCCGTGGAACCGGTTCACGTTCGCCAGGAACCAGACCGCCGTGGCGGCGACCGACATCAGGAGCCCGGGCCATAAGCCCGCGCGCAGCGTGATCAGGACCACGGGGAGAAGGTAGAACACCAGGAACGACAGTTCGGCCGCGGTCCAGTAATCCACCAGCCCGAGGAAGGCGAGGAGGAGGACCGACGCGGAGAGGACTCCGAAGAGGGGAAGCCCGCGGAGACGCTCGATGCCGCCGGCCATCCGCGGGAGGTCCGGACGACGGATCGCCTTCGCTGCGCGCGGTTGTTCCTGCGGCGTGGCCACGACGCGTTCCTCCGGGGGGAGCTGCCTCCAGGACCCGAGAATACCATTTTTCCCGCCGACCGGGGCTCCCCCGGAGCGGGGGATATTTCTTTGGGGGGGCATGTGGTATCTTTTCGCCTATGGGCCAGGGGAATCTCATCCTCCGGGAACGGGAGTACGAGGCGTTCCAGTCGGTCCTTCGGAAGCTGCTTTCGGAAGCGTACGCCAAGGTGGTCTTCCTGGTGGACAAGAACGGGACGCTCCTGGCCTCCGCGGGCCAGACGGAGCGGTTCGACACCACCTCTCTCGCCTCCCTCGCCGCCGGGAACATCGCCGCCACCGGCGGGCTCGCGAACCTCATCGGGGAGAAGGAGTTCTCGATCCTTTTCCACGAGGGGGAGCGGGACAACATGCACATTTCGGTGGTGGCGGACCGCCTCATCCTCGTGGTCATATTCGACCGTCGTTCCTCCGTCGGCCTGGTCCGGCTGCGCGTCCGGCGGGTCTCCATGGAGCTCGAGACGATCCTCGCGGCGGTCCTCGAGGACGCGGGCGGCGAAGCCGGGATGATCGAGGAGCTGACCGAGGACGACATCGAGAGCTTGTTCAAATAATGTCCTTCATCAACTACTCCTCCCGCGAGATCAACTGCAAGGTCGTCTACTACGGCCCCGGCCTGTGCGGCAAGACGACGAACCTCCAGTACATCTACCGGCGGATGAACCCGGAAACGCGCGGGAGGATGATCTCCCTCGCCACCGAGACGGAGCGCACCCTGTTCTTCGACTTCCTGCCGCTGTCGCTGGGCGAGGTCCGGGGGTTCAAGACGCGCTTCCACCTCTATACCGTTCCGGGCCAGGTCTTCTACGACGCCAGCCGCCGCCTCATCCTGCGCGGGGTGGACGGCGTCGTGTTCTGCGCGGACTCGCAGCTCACCCGGGTGGACGCCAACGTCGAATCGATGGAGAACCTCCGGGTGAATCTCGGGGACCAGGGGTACAACCCCGACAAGGTGCCGATGGTGATCCAGTACAACAAGCGGGACCTTCCCGGCATCGCCTCCGTTTCCGAGCTGCACGCCCTGCTGAATCTCCGCAACGTCCCGGAATTCGAGGCTTCCGCCACCACGGGGGTCGGGGTGTTCGAGACGCTCAAATCCGTCATCAAGCTCATCCTGATCGACATGAAGAAGACCACCCGGTAGGGAACCCCCTCCCCATGCCCGCCGCCGAACGCGGATTCGAGCTGGTCGTAAGCGTGGCCTCCCCGGGGGAGCTCGCGGGAACCGACCTCTCGCCGTTCGACGCCGTCTGCCTCGGAAGCCCGTACTGCAGGCGCGTGGAAGGGAACTACGCGGAGGCGCTGGACCTTCTCCCGGGCGTCGTCTCCGCGCTCCACGCGGCGGGGAAGAAGGCGTACGTCACCACCCCGGCCACTCCGCGGGAGGCGGATCTCCCCCACGTCGGCCGCCTGGTCGACGCGGCCGCCGCCGCCGGGGCCGACGCGATGGAGTTCCACAACCTGGGCGCGCTGCGGATCCTCCGCGAGAAGGGGAGGCCGATCCCCGCCCACATGGGGGCGTATGCGAACGTCTACACCCACCTCGCCGCCGGGGTGATGCGGGAGTACGGCGCGGTCCGGGTGCGCCCCAACGCCGAGGTGACCCTCGATGAGATGGGGACGATCGCGGGGGAGGCGGGGGTGGAGGTCGAGCTCCTCGTCCACGGGAAGATCCCGCTCGGGGTGACCGACCGGTGCTTCCTCCTCTCGGAGCCGGAGGAGTCCGATCCGAAGTGTCCCGCGGCGTGCCGGGAGGAGCATTGGCTGACCGCGCGCCAGTGGGTCCTGAAGACGGTGGGGAAAGGGGTCCTCTCCGGGAAGGACATGTGCATGCTGGAACACCTCCCTCGTCTCCTCCGGGATGGGTTGAAAGTGTTCCGGATCGAGGGGTTGTACGAGAACTCCGGGTACCGGTCGGAGATCGGCGCGGTCTATCGGGAGGCGCTGACCCGGGCGATCGCGGGGGGGGGGTACCGGGTGGCGGAACCGTGGGCCGATGCGATCCGCCGGCGCTCGAAGCGGGGGCTGTGCAACGGGTACTACTTCGGGACGGCCGGAAAAAAGTACGTCGGGACGGTTTTACAGGACGATAACTCCGTAGTATAATTTGACGTTCGTCGTTCCCGCACCGGGGACGTGCACGGAGGGCGTAGGGGGAATGGCCGAGCTACTGGCGTCCGGCGGATCCATGGAGATGGTACGGGCCGCCTTCGACCACGGGGCGGACGCCGTCTACGTGGGCGCGAAGGGGTGGAGCCGCCGCAGGTCGCAGTACGAGATGGACGACGCGCAGATCGTCGAGGCCGCGCGGTACGCCCGATCCGCAGGCAAGATTCTCCGGGTGGCGTTCAACACCCTCCCGTCCTCCTCCGAGGCGCCCCTCTTCCTGTCGAAGACCGACGCGCTGTACGCCGCCGGGATCCGCGACTTCATCCTCACCGACCCCGGGCTGATGATGGCCCTCAAGAAACGCCACCCCGACGCCATCCTGCACGCCAGCGTCGGGTGCACGATCATCAACGTGCAGGACGCCCTGTTCTACAAGGAGGCGGGCGCCTCCCAGATCGTGGCCGAGTGCCGGATGGACAAGGCGACGATGCGGAAGATCAAGGAAGCGGCGGGGGTGGGTCTCGAGGTCCTGGTCCACGCGACCACCTGCTACACGCTGCTGGGCCGCTGCACGATGAGCAGCTACGCGCGGCACGAGCACCGGATCGACGCCGAAGGGAAGGACCATTTCCCCGGAAGCCCGAACCGCGGGGGACTCTGCTACCGGATCTGCCTCTCCGATTGGGATCGCGTGGGGCCCGCGGGGGAAGTCGAGGAGTCCGGCGTCGAGCTGCCCAACCGGGCCTTCTTCCTCGCGGACGACATCCCCGAGCTGATCGACGTCGGCGTCGACACGATCAAGATCCAGGGGCGGGAATATTCGGTCGCGCTGGTCGGGGAGATGGTCGGGTTCTACCGCGACCTGATCGACGCCTGCGTCCGGGACCGCGCGGGGTTCCGGATGGAGCCCTGGAAGGAGCGGATGGCGTCCATCGTCGCGGGCCGCGACGCGGAGCGCCGGGAAAAGACCACCGGCCTGATCGAGGAGTCTCTCACCCAACAGTAAGGCGAGCCGCTAAGTGCCCCAGTTCATGAAGGCGGCGTCGCACCGAGAGCGTCGATGCGCCGCATCCGGCAAGGCGTTGCGACCGAGGCGTACTGGACGGTACGGTGAGGGAGCACAACGAAGCCGGGGCGGATGCAGCGGCGCTCGAATGCAGCCGGATTCATGAATTGGGGCACTTAGTGGCTCATATCGCCTTCGCGGAAATATTCCGCGAGGGCCCGCTCCACCACCTGGTCGGCCGTAACGCGGTATTCCCGGCAGAAATCCTTCAACTGGTCGACCATCGCGGCCGGCAGCGTGATCGTGACCGGTTCCCTCTGCCCGTTCCCCTTCGAACCGGACGTCTTCTCGCCCATTCCCGTCCTCCATCCTTTCCCGGCCCCGCCCCGCCGTCGTCGATTCTTCGACAGGGGTATGAAGTATCGTGCCCGTCCTGCCGAAAGGGATCAAAGGCGTTTAATATACAAAGGGATTTGTCGATACCAAGATATCACGTTATCGGGGATTTCGGTGGTTCCCACCCCGGCCGGCGTATGGTATCCTCCCCAAGGGTAACGTTATTAGGAAAGATTTCCTGACATGAAAAAACTACTCATCGCCATCGCGTTCCTCTCCCTCTTCGCCGCGGTTCCCGCGGTCCGTGCGGAAGGGGTGCCCGCGGCCGATTCCCGCCCCCAGCTCCACACGGTCCGGAAGGGAGAGACGATCCGGTCGATCGCCCGGTCGTACGGGGTGAAGGAGAAGGAGCTGCGCCGCCTGAATTCCGTGCGGCGCAAGGGCCGCCTCAAGGCGGGTTCCCAGCTGGTCGTGCGGGAGTCGATCCCCCACGGCGTGACCGTCCGAAAGGGCGACAACCTCTGGCGGATCGCGCGGAGGTTCAACCTCGACGCGGACGCGCTGATGGAGCTGAACGGGCTGTCGTCGGAGGATCTGCAGCCGGGGCAGACGCTCGCCCTCGTCGGGCCGGACGACTCCACCCTGCCGGCGGACGCGGCGAAGCTCCCCACGGAGGCGGAGCTGGCGGAAGCCGCGAAACCGGCGGACGCCGGGGAGAAGTTCCCCGGCGACGAGCCGCTCAAGGATCGGGTCCTGCGCGTCGCGGAGCGGATGATCTCCATCCCGTACCGGTGGGGCGGGCAGACGCTGAAGGGGCTCGACTGCTCCGCCTACGTCCAGAAGGTGTTCAACTTGCTCCAGCTCGACCTGCCCCGTTCCGCCCGCGAACAGTTCCGCGAGGGGCAGAAGGTCGAGAAGGCCAACCTCTCCGCGGGCGACCTGGTCTTCTTCCGCACCTACGCGAAATACCCCTCCCACGTGGGGATCTACCTCGGGGACAACCGGTTCATCCACGCCTCGTCGCGCGACCGGAAGGTGAAGATCGACAGCCTCGAGGCGCCCTACTACGTCAAGCGGTACATCGGCGCCAAGCGCCTCCTCTTCGAGGAGAACGACGTCCAGAACTGAGCCCGCCGCCGGGTCGCTGCTCCGCAGGGAGGCTCCCCGTTCGCATCCGCGCCAGGCTCCCCGTCTCCGAACAGGGAACGTGGCCCGCGGTCCCCTCCCCGCCCTTCGGCAATCTGTCTCGCCTCGCTCATGCCACTCGGCCCATCGTTACGGGTTCTCCGCCGGTTCCGCGCTGGCGCTCCGCTCAGGGGACCCCCCTGCTCCGTGCGCTCCCTGTCAGCGTGCGAAGTGACGCAGCGGGGAACGAAGCAGCAGGATTACGGGATAGTGGACTCCCACGCCGCGGCGAGCGCTGCGCGGCGGGCGTCGGCGTCGGGCTCGTGGGCGAGGAACTCCTCCGACAGTTTCCGCAGAAGCTTCTCCGCGCCCCCGGACGGATCGGGGTGCGGGACGCCGGGGTGGCGCAGGGCGACCGACGGCGTCCGGAACCGGATGACGTCCCCGGTCTCCGGGTCACGACGTCCCCGGTCTCCGGGTCGAGCTCGACCTGCAGCACGTACCCCTTTCCCGCCGGCCCCTTGATGTTGAACATGCTGTAGACGGCGAAGTTGCCGAGGCTGTAGGCGATCAGCTTTCCGTTCCGGATCTCGATCGCCCGCGGCACGTGCGGCCCGTGCCCCAGCACGAGGTCCGCCCCCGCGTCGACCGCCGCCCGGGCGAAGCGCACCACGTTTCCCCGCTCCTCCCCCAGGAACGTCTCGTCGGCGTCGGCGACCCGCATCGCGTCCGCCCCCTCCGCCCCCCCGTGGAACGAGACGACGACCAGGTCGTTCGCGCCTTTCAGCTCCGCCACGACCTCCCGCGTCCGCTCGAGGTCCAGCAGCGGATGCACGTACCGTGTTCGGAGGGAGTAGGAGAAGCCCGCGACCGCCACCCGTCTCCCGGAGACCGTGAACAGCGCGATCCGCTCCCCCCCGACCGCCCGGATCCCGGCGTTGTCGAGCGCGGCCAGCGTGTTGTCCATCCCTTCCATCCCGAAATCGAGGGAGTGGTTGTTGGCGACGTTCACCGCCGTGAAGCCGGCCTCCGCGAGGTGCCGGACGTAGCGCGGGGGAGTGCGGAAGGCGAAGCAGGGGCGGCCGTTGCGCCGGGGCTTCGGGCACTTCGGCGATTTCTCCACGTCGGTCAGCGGCCCCTCGAGGTTGCCGAAGACGACGTCGTGCCCGGAGAGGAGCGGGCCGACCGCCCGAAACAGCGTCGCCCCGTCCTCCGGCGGGAGGATCTCCTCCGGGAAGGTGGTCCCCATCATCACGTCGCCCACGGCGGCGATCCGGATGACCGCACGCGGGAGGGCCGCCGCAGCGGGACGCTTGCGGCGGGAGCGTTCCCGGGGGGGCGCCCCGATACGAGCTTCGCGCTGTCGGGGTACCCCCGCAGTAGGAAAATGGGAGTGACGGCGAAAGTTTCCCCGAGGGGGCAATGACGGAAGACGGCACGCGGGCGGGGTGGGCCGGGGAGCCTGTCCCGGAGCGCGACATCGTGGACGGGTTCGACCGGCTGATCGCCGCGAACCGGCTCTTCGGCGCGGAGTTGAACCCCTCGGTCCTGAAGAAGAGCGGCAAGGGGTCGCCGTTCCTCATCCGCAAGCCGCCGCCCGCCCCCTCTTCGCGGACCGCGTTTCCCCGGAGGAGCTCCTCCGCCTCCTGTCCCCCGAGGCCCAGGGGTTCGCGCACGCCGAAGGGCTTCTGCTGTTCGGAAGCGGCCGGCTGCTCTACGATTGCCAGATCGCTCGCGGGGAGGAAGCGGTCGGGCACATGACCCTCGCCCTGTACCGCGAACGGGACCGGGTCGTGCGGTGGCTCCCGATCCCGACGCGTCCGGGCCG
>JACRNP010000005.1 GCA_016234845.1 Deltaproteobacteria bacterium
ACCACCTGCCGGATGGCCGACACCCTCGCGCCCGGCAGGGCCTGGCCGATCTGCGCGACGATGTCCTCCACGGGGCAATTCTTGCACAGCGCCGCGACCTCGAAGAAGGTCACCCCCCCGGGAACCTTCGACAGCGCCTGCACGTCCGCGATGTCGGCGATGATCATCCCGTCTTCCTTCTCCCCCGTGGAACGGAGCACCCCCACGACGTGGAACAGCCGGTTCCCTGTCGTCACGGTTCCACCGGGCCCTTTGTCGAGAGCCGCGGCGGCATCGGCGCCGAGGAGCGCTTCTCCCCGCTTCCGGATCGGGGAACCGTCGATCTTCCACCACGGCCGGGCGTCCGCCATTTCGGCGGAGGGGATGCCCATCCAGACGAGGTTCTTGCCGGAAGCGTCCGCCGCGGTCAGCAGGT
This sequence comes from Deltaproteobacteria bacterium, assembly GCA_016234845.1. Lineage (NCBI taxonomy): Bacteria > Pseudomonadati > Myxococcota > Myxococcia > Deltaproteobacteria bacterium. Next base: position 416 of record JACRNP010000005.1, read on the forward strand.
ACGGGACGATCGAGCGGATCCGGTCCCTGTGGTGGATCGACGCTATCTTCTCCTTGTCCGCCAGGGTGAGCCGGGAGCGGGAGACCTCGGTACCCCCGAGGGCGATGTCGCCGAACCCGAGGGAGAGCTGGTCCGTCCGGGGCGATACGAGGATGTTCGCGCCGAACCGGTCGAGCTGGTCCTGCACGGCCCCTTCCATCTGGGAGGTGAGCGACGCGATCGCGACGAAGGTGGCGATCCCGAGGAAGATCCCGAGACCGGTGAAGGCCGCCCGCGACTTGCGGCGGAGCAGGTTCTTCCACGCCAGTTTCCGAAGGTTCATCGACGTCGCCCCCGCAGCCCGGTCACGTCCGCTTGCGGGCGAAATACTCCTTGCCCGCCGCGATATCCGACTTCCGGATGATCATGTATCCCGCCTCTTCCTTGTGGGCCAGCGGATGGGGATTGCACCCCCCCTTCACCTCGCCGATCTTGTCGCAGGCGAACTTCTGGTTGCAGTTGTTGCACACCATCTGCTCCCCTTCCTGCCGGTAGCCGCGGTTCGTGCGGAAGCAGACGTCGCACGCGTCGAGCGCCGCGCGGTACTTTCCGTCGGAACTCCGCAGCGCGAAGTAGTGGAGCTGCCGCCCGGCCGACTCAAGCGACAGGAAGAGCGCCTTCCCGGAATCGAGGGCCGAGAGGGGAATCGAGACCGTGTCGGCGGACTCTTTCACGCCCGCCGCCTTCGCCGCGTCGGCCGGCGATTTCTTCAGGATCCCGTCGAACAGACCCGCATGCCCGGCGGCGGCGACCCCGGCCAGAAGCAGGATCACCGCGATCGCAAGGCGAGTACCGCCCCCACCCCCGCAACAGGCGCCGCCGATTTTCTTATCCGGACCATTTCCCTCCATGGAACCCAACCTCTCCGTGCCCTTCATTCCCCGGACCTCCCGGATGTATTGTCGGGCGGTATGTAGCACAGCCTGTGCCGAAATGCATTAAAACCGATTTCAGCTACCGTTCGTCAATTTGGATTAACACCGATTATTCCGTTCGCCCCATGGGAGCGGAAGCCTGAAGAATATTCTCCGCGAGTGAAGAGTATTCCCCTGCCACACGCAGCGCCTCACTCCCGCGTGCCGGTCGGATTTTTCCTGTTGACATCGATGGTGAGGGCGAATACACTATCAAATCGATAGATAATGTATTTATTAGATCCGCCAATCTCCACCGCCCCCAGGGAGGGTAACTCGATGAAGCGCATGCTCGTGCTCCTCGCCGCAATCCTGCTCGCAACCCAGGACGTCCACGCAGAACCCGTGAAGATCAACCTCCACTCCTGCTGCGTCACGGAGGACGCCACGACGAAGGAGATCCTCCCCGCCTTCAAGAAGTATTACAAGGAGAAGTTCGGCAAGGACGTCGACGTCTCCGCGTCGTTCGCCGGCTCCGGGACGCTCAAGAACCAGATCCTGGGCGGGGCGCCGGTGCAGGTGGCGGTCCTCTCCTCCGAGCTGTACCTGGACCAGTTGAAGGAGAAGGGGCTGGTCTCTTCGGACTGGCGGAAGAACCCGAACCAGGGGGCGGTCATCAAGTCCGTCATCGTCTTCGTCACCCGAAAAGGGAACCCGAAGGGACTCGTCACCTTCGAAGATCTCGCGAAGCCGGGAACGAAGGTGCTCCACGCGAGCCCGGACACCTCCGGGGGGGCGCAGTGGGCGATCTTCGCGATCTACGGCGCGGGTGCGAACTTCCGGAACCTCACCTTCGGTCCGGAGGACGGGGGGGTGAAGCTCCTTTCCGCCGTCGAGAAGAACGTGATCGCACAGCCCGAGTCGGCCCGCCAGACGTTCGTCCAGTTCGACGCGGGATTCGGCGACGCGATCGTCACCTACGAGAACGAGGCGCTGCTCGAGAAGGCCAAGGGACGCGACTACGCGATCTCCGTGCCGAAGAAGACGATCGAGACGGAGTGGAAGGTGGCGCGGGTCGACAGGAACGTCCGCCCGGAGCAGGAGCATGCCGTCGCCGAGCTCATCAAGTTCCTCTACACCGCCGAAGCCCAGCGCGCCTACGCGAAGTACGGCTTCCGGCCGGTGGACGCGAAAATCGAGAAGGAGTTCCACGCGAAGTACGCGAAGGTGGCGCAGCCGTTCACGGTGGACGACCTGGGCGGGTGGAAGAGCGCGCGGAAGAACGTGATCGAGAACGCCTGGAAGAAGACCCAGGGGAAGTAGCTTCCGTCGCGATGAGCCGGCCCCGGAACATGGACTCCCTGCTGCGGGGCGCCACTTTCGCCGCCGCGCTGGGGCTGTTCTTCCTGCTGATCCTCCTGCCGCTGGTGTCGCTCAACCAGTACGCGGTGCGGGAGGGTTTCGGGGTGTTCTGGGACCGGCTCAAAAACCCCGACGCCGTCGCCGCGCTGCGGCTGACCGGCCTCGTCGCGCTGGCCACGACCGGGGTCAACGGCGTCATCGGGACGGCGATGGCGTTCCTCCTTACGCGGTACCGGTTCCCGGGCCGCAAGGCGATCAACGCCCTGGTGGACATCCCGCTCGCCATCCCCACGGTGGTCACCGGGTTCGCCCTGCTGCTGATGTACGGGCCCCTGGGACCGGTGGGGAGGTTCTTCGGGGAGCGGGAGATCCAGATCATGTTCTCGTTCCCCGGCCTCCTGCTGGGGCATGTCTTCGTAACGTTCCCGTTCATGGTCCGGGCGGTGGGCGCCGTGCTCGAATCGGTGCCGCGCTCGGGGGAGGACGCGGCGCGAACGCTGGGCGCGAAGGAGTGGCAGGTGTTCGCCTTCGTGACGATCCCGGCCGTCCGGGAGGGGATCGTGGCGGGAGCCTTCCTCACGTTTTCCCGGTCCCTGGGGGAGTTCGGCGCCTCCATCATGGTGTCGGGGAACCTCGTGGGCCGGACGCAGACCGGGCCGCTCTACATCTTCTCGCGGTTCAACACGGGAGACGTGGAGGGCGCGGCGGCGATCGCGATCCTGCTGGCGCTGGCGTCCTTCCTCATCCTCCTGCTGCTTCAGCTCTTCCAGTCGTCCGTGGCGAGGAAGGTCGGATGACCGCACCCCACCTGATCATCGAGAACGTCCGAAAATCGTTCGGCCCGAAGGACGTGCTGAACGACGTCTCCTTCTCCGTGGTGCGGGGAGAGATGGTGTCCATCCTGGGGCCCAGCGGATGCGGCAAATCGACCCTCCTGCGCGTGCTGGCGGGGCTTCTTCGCGAAGACCGCGGCACGATCCGGATCGAGGGCAAGGAGATGTCCGGAGTGCCCCCGAGGGAACGCGGCATCGGGTTCGTCTTCCAGGACTACGCCCTCTTCCCGAAGATGACCGTCCGGGAGAACGTGGCGTTCGGCCCCCGCGTCCGGGGCGCGCCCGCGGCGGCAAGATACCGCAAGGCGTCGGAGATGCTCGACCTGGTGGGGCTCGCGGAGGAAGCGGACCGCCCCGTCGACACGCTCTCCGGGGGGCAGCGCCAGAGAGTCGCCCTGGCCCGCGCCCTCGCCGTTTCCCCTTCCCTCCTGTTCCTCGACGAGCCGCTCTCCGCCCTGGACATCAAGGTCCGGGAACGGCTGCGCCGGGAGATCGCGGCCGTCCAGAGGAAGGTGGGGATCACCACTCTGATCGTCACGCACGACCAGCAGGAGGCGATGGAGATGGGGGACCGGGTCGCGGTGATGAACGAGGGGCGGATCGAGCAGGTGGCCACTCCTCGGGAAGTGTACCAGGATCCCGCGACGGAGTTCGTCGCGCGGTTCGTCGGGGAGGTGAACGTCCTCCCGGGGATGCCGTACCGGGGGTACGCCTACGCGGGGAGCCTCGCCATCCGGCTGGATGGAAACGGGGCGGGTCGATCCGGCGGAACGATCAAGGTCCTCCTCCGGCCGGAAGACGTGACGCTGCTCCCCCCCGGAATCGCGGAGGCGGGCCAGGCGCACGCCACGGTGGGATCGGTCTCCTACCTCGGCGCGCACCTTCGCGTGGAGATGACGACGGAGGAAGGGTACCCGCTCACGGCCCTCCTCCAGCGGAGCCACAAGATGGCGGACCGGCTCGCGTCGGGCGACACGGTGCGGGTGGCCGCCCTGCGGGGGAGCATCCTTCCCGACCCGATGGGCGGCAGGGATCCGGAATATTACCTGTGAGGGGCGCATGAATACCGGGAATCCGTACCTGCCTCTGTTTTTCGACCTCTCGGGCGCCCGGGCGCTCGTCGTGGGCGGCGGCGCGGTCGCGGCCCGGAAGATCGAAGCGCTCGCGGCCGGTGGGGCCGCGGTGACGGTCGCGGCGAAGGAGCTCTGCCCCGCCCTGTCGGCGCGTGCCGCGCGAGGTGAACTCCTGGCGGTCCGCGGGGCGTACCGGGAAGAGCTCCTGGAGGGGGCGGAGCTGGTCTTCGCCGCCACCTCGGACCGGGCGCTGAACGCCCGCGTGTCGCGGGACGCAAGGCGGCGCCGCATCCCGGTCAACGTCGCCGATTCGCCCGGGGAGTGCACGTTCATCCTTCCGGCGGTGGTGCGGGGCGAAGAGTTCACGGCGGCGATCTCCACGGGAGGGAAGAATCCGGGAGCGGCCCGAGCCTTGCGGGAGTTTCTCGAAGAGCACCGCGCCGAGGTCGGGGTCCGGTTGGAGCGCGGACGGCGGCGCAGACGCATCGCCGCGCGGCCGGGTAAGGTCTACATCGTCGGCGCCGGCCCCGGCGACCCGGACCTGCTGACCGTGCGTGCGCTCGGGCTGCTTCGCAGCGCCGACGCCGTCGTGTACGACTACCTCGTCCCTCAGGAGATCCTGTCGCTTGCCCGCGAAAAGGCGGCGAAGATCTGCTACGCCCGCAAGGGGCGCACGGCGGGCCACGGGGCGGCGATCAAGCAGAACGCCATCCACGAGACGATGGTGCGGCTGGCGCGGGAGGGGAAATCGGTCGTGCGGCTGAAATCGGGCGATCCGCTGGTCTTCGGAAGGGGCGGGGAGGAGGCGGAGCACCTCGCCCGCGAAGGCGTCCCGTTCGAGATCGTCCCCGGGATCACGGCGGCCGTCGGGTGCGCCGCGGCGGCCCGCGTGCCGCTGACGCATCGCGCCCTCGCCTCGTCGGTCACGTTCCTTCCGGGGCATGAATCCGATGCGAAGGGGGGAAGCGCGGTCGCCTGGGACCGCCTGCCGAAGGACGGGACGCTCGCGGTCTACATGGGCGTGGGGCGGATCGCCGCCGTCGCAATGGAGCTCACCGCCGCGGGATTTCCTCCGGACACCCCGTTCGCCGCGGTGGAGAACGGCTCCCGGCCGGGCGAGCGCGTCGTCCGGGGACGCCTGGGCGACCTGCACCGCACGGCGGAAGAGGCAGGGATCCGCTCCCCGGCGATCCTGTTCGTCGGGCGGACCGCCGCGCTGTTCCAATCCGAACAAAAGCGGGAGAACCTCGATGAACCTGTCGCGCAGGGTATTTGACGACGTATCGCAGCTCATCGGATCGCGGGAGAATCCGACGCCGGTGGTCCGGCTTCGGAAGCTGCCTCCCGCGGGCGGGGGTACGATCCTCGCCAAGCTCGAATGGATGAACCCGTTCGGGTCGATCAAGGACCGGACGGCGCGGTACCTCCTCGAGGGGTTGCGCAGGGACCGCCGGCTCGACGGGAAGAAGATCGTGGAGCCCACCTCTGGCAACACGGGGATCGCCCTCGTGGCGCTGTCCAACCTGCTCGGCGTGCCGTGCACCATCACGATCCCGTCCGGCGCCCCCGCGGAGAAGATCACGCTGCTTCGGCTGCTGGGCGCCGAGGTGTGGGCGACGCCGGACGACCTCTGCCCGATCGACCACCCCAAGGACGGCGCGATCGCGCTGGCGCGCAGCTTCGTCGAGGGGGAGGCGACGAAGGACAAGTACGTGATGCCGAACCAGTACGAGAACCCCGACAACGTGCGGGCGCACTACGAGGCGACCGGGCCGGAGATCTGGGACCAGACGGAAGGGAAGGTCACCCACTTCTTCGCCGGGTACGGAACGTGCGGGACGATCACCGGCGTGGCGAAGTTCCTGAAGGAGAGAAACCGGGAAGTCCGCGTGATCGCCATCGAGCCTGAGAAGGGGCACCGGTTGTCGGGGCTCAAGAATTTCCAGGAGAGCAAAAAGCCGGGGATCCTGGACGAATCGCTCATCGACCGGACGGTCCGCGTCCCCGACGCCCCCGCCTACGAAACCGCCATCCGGCTGGCGCGCGAGGAGAGCCTCCTCGTGGGGCCGTCCACCGGCGCGATCGTCTGGGCGGCGCTGCAGGAGAATCTCCCGGCCGGCGCGGTCGCGGTGTGCATCTCCCCCGACAACGCGTTCAAGTACGCGTCGCACTACACCCCGTGCCTGGAGGGGGAAGGGGTCCCGGACGTCGAGGTGAAGGCGTGAACGAAGCCGACTACAAGGAGCTGAAGAAAGGCGGCATGATGCGCCAGGCGGAGGCGGGGCTCTTCTCCGTCCGCCTCCACGTGGTCGGGGGACGCCTCGACACGACGCAGCTCCGGGCGATCCACGATGCCGCGGACCGCTTCGGGCGCGGCGAGGTGCACCTCACCAGCCGCCAGGGCGTGGAGATTCCGAACGTGCGCCAGGATTCGCTTTCCGCCCTGAAGGAGTTCCTCTCCCCATCGGGCGTCGGCGTAGGGGTCTGCGGTCCCACGGTGCGCACCGTCACGGCGTGCCAGGGGTGCAGGGTGTGCCCGAGCGGCGTCATCGACTCGCCGGAGCTCGCCGACGCGGCGGACCGGGCGTTCTACGGGAAACCGGTCCCGCACAAGTTCAAGATCGGCGTCTCCGGGTGCGTCAACAACTGCATGAAGGCCGAGGAGAACGACGCGGGGATCAAGGGGTGGATCGAGCCGCGCTGGGAACGGGGCCCGTGCACCCTCTGCGGGGTGTGCGCGGCGGTGTGCCCGACGAAGGCGATCGCGACGGCGGAGGACGGCTCGCTGACCGTCGACCTCGACCTCTGCATCGGCTGCGGGGACTGCATCGTCTCGTGCCCGAGCGGCGGCATGCGGGAGGCCCGCCGCGGGTACCGCCTCTTCGCCGGCGGGAAGTTCGGCCGGAAGCCGTTCCTCGGGAAGAGGATCCTCGGAGTCCTCACGACGAAGGAGGAGGCGATGGCGGCGATCACCGCCGTCCTCGAATTCTTCCGGGCGCACGGGAAACCGCGGGAACGGTTCGGCGACACGCTGGAGCGGACGGGGTTCGACGCGCTGGAGCGCCGCGTGAAGGAGGTGACGGGGCTGTGACGACGCCGCTTCTCGACATCACCGGGGACGTGTGTCCCATGACGTTCGTGAAGGTGAAGATGGCCCTTCAGAAGATCGCCCCCGCGGGGAAGCTGGGCGTGCGCCTGAAAGAGGACGCGCTGAAGAACGTGATCTCCTCCCTGAAGACGGAGGGTCACGCGGTCACGAGCGTCTCGCGCGAGGACGGGATCTTCCTGCTGGAGGTCACCAAGGGGGGCGGTTGACCGCCCGTCAGATCCCCTCTCCTTCCCCGGCCATCTCCACCTCCCGGCGGGTGAGGATCCTCGTCTTCTCCGCGCGCTCCACCTGGACCACCAGCCCGTCCTGGAGGACGACGGTGACCACGCCGTAGCGGACCTGCCGGATCGCTTCCAACACCAGCGCGATCGCCTTCCGTTCGTTCTCCGCCCGGAGGGCCTGTCCCCTGGCGGCTGCGGGTGCGGGTGCGGCCATCCTAAGCCCCTCCCTTCGACATCAACATCACCGGACCCAGAAGAGCGCCCTGCGCTTCACGCGGTCGAGCGCTCCCATCGCCAGGAACGTGACGACTCCGGTGTACAGGATCCCCGCGACCATCCGGGGGTAATCGGCGAAATCGGCGTAATACTGGACGAACCTTCCCAGCCCCGCGTTGGCGCCGAAGAGCTCCGCCACCGTAAGGAGGATGAACGACAGGGCCAGCCCCACCGCCATCCCGGAGAATATATGGGGCAGCGCCCCGGGAAAGACGATCTTCCGAAGGTATTCGATTCCCCCGATTCCGAGGATGCGCGCGTTGTCGCGGTACCTCCCCTCCAGGGAAGCGGCGCCGGCGGCGGCGGAAAGGAAGACCGGCCAGAAGGCGCCTATGAAGACGACGAAGATCGCGGACAGGCGGAACGTCGGAAGCACCGCGATGGCGTAAGGGATGTAGACGGTCGGCGGGATCGGCGACGCGACGCGCGCGAACGGGGTGAAGGCCCGGTCGAGCCATCCCGTCGTCCCCACCAGCAGGCCGATCGCGATCCCGGCCCCCACCGCAGCAAGGTACCCGGGAACCAGGATGAGGAAGGAGTAGTACGTACCTTTCAGCAGCTCCGGCATCGATGTCCAAAGCGCCTTGCCGGTGACCGTCGGAGCCGGGAGCAACGGGTTCCCCCCTTGCGGCAGGAAGGACGCCGCCAGGTGCCACAGGGCCAGCAATCCCGCGGCCAGCAGATACGGCTCGTACCCGTATCGGACCGCCCGCTTCGCACCTCCCGCAACGGATTCCGCTCCCGCGGGCGAAAGTTCCGCCGTCCTGTAATCCCAGGAGCCGGGCGCTGCGATCCTTGTCCGGTCGACGCCCATGGTCAGATCCCTTCCGCCGGGTCCCGCACGATCCCCGTGGACTCCAGCCGTTCGAACGTATCGGTGCGGTACTTCTCCGAGATCCTGTCCTGCAACTCCCGGAACTCTTTCGAAGCCAACAGACGCCTGCGGGACCTGGGGCGGTCGAACGGGACCTCCTCCCGGGCGATGACCCTCCCGGGGGGTGCGCCGAGAACGGCGACCCGGTCGCCGAGGTAGATCGCCTCTTCGATGTCGTGGGTGACGAACACCACCGTCTTCCGGGGGTCGGAGGAGCCCCACACCTCGAGAAGCAGATCCTGGAGTTTCGCGCGGTTTACGGGGTCCAGCGCCCCGAACGGCTCGTCCATCAGCAGGACCGGGGAACCGAGGGCGAACGCCCGGGCGATCGCCCCGCGCTGGCGCATACCGCCGGAGAGCTCGAACGGGTATTTCGCGATCGCGTCTCCCAGCCCCACCATCCGCAGGTACTCCTCCGCCAGCTCCCTGTGTTCTCCCTTCTTCCCTCCGGGGTTCGCCTTCCCGATCGCGACCGCCACGTTGTTCACCATCCGCATCCAGGGGAAGAGGGAGTAGTCCTGGAAGACGACGCCCCGCTCGATCCCGGGCCCCCGGATCGCGGCCCCCTTCCAGGCGACACGCCCCGCCCCCGGCGACTCGAGACCCGCGAGGAGGCGGAGCACCGTCGTCTTTCCGGAGCCGCTGGGGCCCAGGAGGGAGAGGAACTCTCCCTCCCGGACCGTAAGGTCGACGTCCTCGAGGACGCGGGCGCCCTTCCCGTACCCGAAGGACACCGATTCGACGGAGATTCCCGGGAGATCCGGATCCGTCCGGGCCGGGACGCCCCCCATCAGCCGTTCCTCCCGGGGAACTCCTTCTGGAGCTTCTTCCAGAACGGGTCCTTCGGATTCTCCCGGGCAAGGCCGTCCAGGGCGTTCCTGTAGATCTTCGTCTCGACGTAGGAACCGATGTCCGCCTTGGAATCGATGAATTCGCTGTTCTGCAAGGTGGCCCAGAACGCCCGGACGCCTTTGAGGTTCGGGTCGCTCCCCTGCTCGAGGTGCCCGTGGTAGTACGCCTTCTCCACCAGCGCGCGGTCGAGCTTCACGTACTTCACGATCGCGTCCACCGTCTCCTTCCGGTTCTCCTTCGCGAACCGCTCCGCGCGGAGGATCGCCCGGAGGAACTTCTCCCACGTCGCCGCCTTCGGCAGATCCGCGCCGTTGACGGTCAGGCGGCAGCACGGGTGGCCGTGCTGAAGCTCCCCGCTGCGGATCACCACCTTCAATCCCTGCTCCTCGGCGCGGAGATCGTGGGGGCCCCAGATCACCCCGGCGTCCACCTGGCCCGACTTGACCGCCTCGATGACCGCGGGCGGGCTCTTCAGCTCGAAGATCTGCAGGTCCGTCTTCCAGTTCACACCCGCGTCCTTCAGCGCCCCGCGCAGCACCGCGTCGCCCGTGGCCAGCCGGACCGTGGCCACCTTCTTCCCCTTCAGGTCGGCGACCTTCTTCACCTTCGGGGCGTTCGCCGCGGTGGTGACGATGGAGGCGTCCTCCCCCATGATCCCCCCGATGATCCGCAGGTCCGCCCCCTTGGCGATGTGCGCCAACGGGGCGGTCGTGCCGAACGCGCCGATGTCGAGCTTCCCCGCTTTCAGCGCGTTGATCCCGTCGGCGGAATTCACGAACTCGATCAGCTCGACGGAGAGCCCCTCCCTCTCGAAGAACTTCTGTTCCTTCGCCACGAAGAACTTCGCGTGGCCGGTGACCGGCAGGTACCCCACCTTCAGAGGCTCCGCCGCCGCGGAAACCCGGGGAGCCGCCAGAAGCGCCGCCCCCAATATCCCTACGATCCATGCCCGTACCCGCTGCCTGCCTTCCATCTTTCCCCTTCCCCTTTCCGCCTGGCGGATCGTTCCGCCGGCATCGCGGCTCGTTTGCCTGCCCAGACAACAAGAAAGGCGGATGGGATCGTTTCCCCATCCGCCTTCGGTCATTCCGATCGGTCGGCTGCGTTATCCCGCGGCGCCCCCGGGTGGGCCGGGCCCCTTCGCGATCCGCCGACAGGAGGACCGGGAGCGCTCCATCCGATAAACACTACTTAGCATATAGGTTTTATAGTTTAACGGAAGGATCCTGTCAAGCGAAATATCCGGTGCCGGTCCGCGCCGCGGGATCTATATCTTGCAGACCCGCTCCAGCCGGTACTCTTCCGGGGAAAGGGGAAGGACGATCCGCGGAGACTTTCCGCACGCCGGGCAACCGGGGTTCCTCTCCGCCTGGATGGCGGACACATCCGCGGAAAGCGTGTCCACGACGAGGATTTTCCCGGGAGGAGCCCCGGGCAGACCCAGGATCGCCTTGACCGCCTCCACCGCCTGCCACGATCCGACGACCCCGGCGGCCGCTCCGAGGATCCCCGAATCGGAGCAGGTCGGAACGTCCTTCGGCGAAGGGATCTCCGGCATGACGCACCGCAGGCACGGCCCTTTTCCGGGCAGGATCGTGAAGAGCTGCCCGCCGAACCGAAGGGCGCCGCCGTGCACCAGCGGAGTGCCCGAGAGGACCGACGCGTCGCTGCACAGGAACTTGGTGGGAAAGTTGTCGCTGCCGTCGACGACGACGTCGTACCGGCGGAACAGGTCGACCGCGTTCTCCGCGGTCAAGGCGGACTCGTGCGAATCCACCCGCAGGTCGGGCCGGATCTCCAGGAGACGCTCCGCGGCGGAGCGGACCTTGTGGAGCCCGATCGATTTTTCGGCATGGATGACCTGGCGATTCAGGTTGCTCGAGTCCACGCGGTCGTTGTCGATGATACCGAGCCGGCCGATCCCCGCCGCGGCCAGATACAGCAGCGCCGGGGAACCGAGCCCTCCCGCCCCCACCACGAGGGCCGAGGCGGAGAGCAGCTTCTCCTGCCCCTCCGGCCCGATCTCCCGCAGGAGGATGTTGCGGCTGTACCGCAGGACGTCCCGGTCTTCGAGTTCCATGCGCCCCTCCGATACTACCCTATCAGATCGCATAGTCCTCGAGAAACACCCGCATGTTTTTCGGCGTGAGAAACACCTTCTCCCCCCGTGCCGCGCCGAGGCTGCGGTACTGTTCCCGCGACAGCTCCGCTTCCACGACGCCCCCGCCGTCGGCTCGTTCGAGTTCGAGCCGGACGACCGGACCCGCCGTGTGGACGTGCCGGACGACCGCCGCCGCCGCCTCCTCCCCGTCCGGCGCGCGGCTGACGGCGATGTCGTGGGGCCGGACGTAGGCGACCGCGTGGGCGTTCCTCGTCCCCGCGTGCTCCGGCAGGTCCACGACCAGGTCCCCGATCATCCCGCGCCCCGCGTGCACCCTCGCGTGGAAGATGTTCACGTGCCCCAGGAAGTTGTAGACGAACGGGTTGGCGGGGCGCTCGTACACCTCGTCCGGCGGCCCTTCCTGCTCGATCCGCCCCTCGTTCATCACCACCACCCGGTCGGCCACCTCCAGCGCCTCCTCCTGGTCGTGCGTGACGAAGACGCTGGTGATCTTCATCTCGTCGTGCAGCCGCCGAAGCCACCCCCGCAGCTCCTTGCGGACCCGCGCGTCCAGCGCGCCGAACGGCTCGTCGAGCAGGAGGACCTCCGGCTCGACGGCCAGCGCCCGCGCCAGCGCGATCCGCTGCCGCTGCCCGCCGGAGAGCTGTCCGGGATACCGGCCGCCGACGCTTTCGAGCTGCACCAGGCGAAGCAGCTCCACGACCTTCTTCCGGATCGCCGCCTTCGCCGGACGGCGGTGCCGCGGACGCACGGTCAGCCCGAACGCCACGTTCTCGAAGACGGTCATGTGCCGGAACAGGGCGTAGTGCTGGAACACGAATCCGACCCGGCGGTCCCGCACGTCCCGCCGCGTCGCCTCCTCCCCGTTGAAGTACACCTCCCCCGCGTCGCACGATTCGAGCCCTGCGACGATCCGCAGGAGGGTCGTCTTCCCGGAGCCCGACGGACCCAGCAGCGCCACGAGCTCGCCGCCGGGAACCGAGAGGCTTACCTCCGACAGGGCGGTGAATTCCCCGAACCGCTTGGTGACGCCGCGAACCTCGATGCTCATGATCCCTCCCCGCGGCCGGACTCCCGCCTCCGCCCGGACCGTTCCGATCGGAACTTCCACTCCACGGCCGTTTTCGCCGCCAGCGTGACCAGCGCCAGCAGGGCCAGCACCGACGCCACCGCGAAGGCGCCGACGAAGTTGTATTCGTTGTAGAGGATCTCCACGTGCAGGGGGATCGTGTTCGTCGCCCCCCGGATGTGGCCCGAGACCACCGACACGGCCCCGAACTCCCCCATCGCCCGCGCGTTGCACAGGATCACGCCGTAGAGGAGCCCCCACTTCACGTTGGGGAGGGTGACCTTGAAAAACGTCTTGAGGCCGCTCGCGCCGAGCACCCGCGCCGCCTCCTCGTCCTCCGCTCCCTGCGCCTCCATCAGGGGGATCAGCTCGCGGGCCACGAACGGAAAGGTCACGAACACCGTGGCGAGCACGAGGCCCGGCAGCGCGAAGATGACTTTCACGCCGTGCTCCGTGAGCCACGGTCCCAGCCACCCCTGGAGCCCGAAGACGAGGACGTAGATCAGCCCCGAGATCACGGGCGACACCGAGAACGGCAGGTCGATCAGCGTGACCAGCACCTGCTTCCCCCGGAAATCGAACTTCGCGACCGCCCACGCCGCCGCCACGCCGAAGAGGAGGTTCAGCGGGACCGCCACGGCGGCCACAAGGAGCGTCAGCCGGATCGCGGAGAGGGCGTCGGGCTCCCGGAACGACGACAGGTAGACGCCTGCGCCCTTTTCGAGCGCCTGCGCGAACACCGCGGCCAGGGGGACGACCAGGAAGATCCCGAGGAACAGCACGGCGATGCCGGTCAACGCCCACCGCACGCCGGCCGGCTCGGTCATCCCGCGGCGCACCGCCTCCCCGCCCCTCACCGGACCGACTCCCGGCGGCCGGCCCACCACTGGAGGACGTTGATGCCCAGCAGCATCAGGAAGGAGGCGACCAGCATGACCGCGGCGATCGCCGTCGCGCCCGCGTAATCGTACTGCTCCAGCTTCGTGATGATGAGCAGCGGGGTGATCTCGGACACCATCGGCATGTTCCCCGCGATGAAGACCACCGACCCGTATTCGCCGAGCGCCCGCGCGAACGCCAGGGCGAACCCCGTGAGCAGCGCGGGGAGCAGGGGCGGAAACAGGACGCGCCGGAAGATCTGCCACCTCGCCGCCCCGAGGCACGCGGCCGCCTCCTCGTACTCCGCGTCCAGCTCCTCGAGCACCGGCTGCACCGTCCGGACGACGAACGGCAGGCCGATGAACGTCATGGCGACGACGATCCCCAGCGGTGTGAACGCCACCTTGACGCCGTGCGCCTCCAGGTGGCGGCCGATCCACCCGTTCGCCGAGTAGACCGAGGTGAGGGCGATCCCCGCCACCGCGGTCGGCAGTGCGAAGGGGAGGTCCACCAGGGCGTCGGCCAGCCGCTTCCCGGGAAAGCGGTACCGCACCAGCACCCACGCCGCCAGGAACCCGAACACGGCGTTTATGGCCGCGGCCAGGAACGCCGTCCGGAACGTCAGCCGGAACGAGGCGACGACCCGCGGGTCGGCGACCGTCTCGACGAACCGCTGCCAGGGCATCCCCGCCGTCCGCAGGAACGAGGCGGACAGGGGGATGAGGACGATCAGCGAGAGGTACGCGAGCGTGCACCCCATCGCGAGGCCGAACCCCGGGAGGACGTTTTGGTTCCCGTTCCGTTTCATTGCGTCGAATCCTTCATCCCCGTATCGTTTGAGGCCCGCGGGTGCGGGGGCGGAGGAGGGAGGGGGGACCTCCGCCCCCGCGGCGGGCTCACTTCCCCGCCTGGAAGATCCGGTCGTAGATTCCGCCGTCGGCGAAATGCTTCTTCTGGGCCTTCTGCCACCCGCCGAACACCTCGTCGATGGTGAACAGCTTGACCTTGGTGAACTGCTTCGCGTATCTCGCCGCGACCGGCTCGAGGCGCGGCCGGTAGTAATGTTTCGCGGCGAGCTCCTGGCCTTCCGGCGTGTACAGGTATTCGAGGTACGCCTGGGCAACCTTCCGCGTACGGCGGCGGTCCGCCACCTTGTCCACGACGGTCACCGGGGGCTCCGCGAGGATGCTCAGGGACGGGACGACGATCTCGAACTTGTCCTTCCCGAGCTCGTTGACGGCGAGAAACGCCTCGTTCTCCCACGACAGGAACACGTCCCCGATCCCCCGCTGGACGAAGGTCGTGGTGGAGCCCCGCGCCCCGGAGTCCAGGACGGGCACGTTCCGGAAGAGCTTCGCGACGAACTCCTGCGCCTTCCCCTCGTCGTTTCCGTACTTCTTCAGCGCGAACGCCCAGGCGGCGAGGTAGTTCCAACGGGCGCCTCCGGAAGTTTTCGGGTTCGGCGTGATGACCGCGACCCCGGGCTTCACGAGGTCGTCCCAGTCCCGGATCCCCTTCGGGTTCCCCTTCCGGACCAGAAAGACGATCGTCGAGGTGTACGGCGCGCTGTTGTGCGGCAGGCGGGACTGCCACTTCGCGGGGAGCAGCCTCCCCTTCTCCGCAATCTCGTCGATGTCGTACGCCAGCGCCAGCGTCACCACGTCGGCCTCGAGACCGTCGATGACGGCCCGCCCCTGCTTCCCGGAGCCCCCGTGGGACTGCTTGATCGTCACCTTTTCGCCCGTCTTCGCCTGCCAGTGCTTCGCGAAGGCGGCGTTGAACTCCTGGTAGAGCTCCCGCGTGGGATCGTAGGACACGTTGAGCAGCGTCACGTCGGCCGACGCCGCCGGTGCGGCGACGATCCCCGCCAGGAAGGCGAGGACCGGCAAAGTCGGGAACCGTTTCCGTATCATGGGAATCCCTCCGTTATCGCGTGTGGTTGTATTTCGCATCGAGCGCCACCTCAGTACGCGAGCTGGACCCTGCTCAGCAGGACCCGCTCCTTTTCCCGGTCGCCGACGGAGGCGCCGCCGGTGAACTTCGTCTCCTCGTACGTCAGGGCGACCTTCGCGTTCCGGTTCACGTACCAGTTGATGCCGCCGGCCCACGCGGACGCCTTTTTCACCGCGGACGTCGGGGAGGCGAACGTCGGAAACGCGTCGTCGTCGACCCGCAGCTCCGAGTAACGGGCCGCGACCTCCCACGCGCCCCAATCCCCCTTCACCGGGTCGAACGGACGCCGCGGCGCGACGGCCCCGTACGACTCGTCCTCCCCGGTGAGGAGGTAGTATCCGGCCGCCTGCCACGATGTGTTGGTCAGGCGCGCGACGGTCGACGGGAGCTTTCGGACCTCCTGGGTGGAACGGACGTATTCGCCGAAAAGCCCCAGGGGACCGTAATAGAAGTATCCCTGCGGCGAGATGCGGACGTTCGCGCCGTCGGCGAAGACGTTGTCGGTCCCGTTGCGGTACTTGAAGAACGTCTGCTGGCCGGGGGTCTTGTACGTGGGGAGGTTCTGGTCGGACACGGATCCCTGCCGGTTCCCGTAGCTCGCGCCGACGCCCAGGCCCAGCCCGGAGAGCGCGTCGATCCCGGCCGCCCGGAACGGGTGGACGAACAGCCGCGCGACGCCGTCCTTGTCGTCGTGGTTGTCTCCGTCGCCGCTGCCGCCGTCCGCCACGCCGTTCACGACCCCGACGGCGTACGACAACGCCCCCTTCCACGGGGAGCCGTGCAGGAGGAACCCGATGTCGCGATTGGGGACGAGGCTGGTGGGCAGGGCAAGCTCCACGAACCGGGCGTCCGTGACGGACTGCAGTCGCTCCAGCCCCACCGGCGACTTGAATTTCCCCGCGCGCAGCTTCGCGTTCGGGAAGTACGTGAAGTCCGCGTAGGCGTCCTGCAGGGAACTCTTCCCCTCCCCGAAATCCACGAGGATCCGGAAGGCGACGTACCGGGAGACGGTCCCCTCGACGTTGGGCCGCGCCCGCCGGATGAGGAACGTGTTCACCGCCGGCTGCTGCTTGTCGTCGAAGAAGAACCTCGCGTCGGCGTGGACGTACCCGTTCAGCTTGAGCTGGAAGCTCCCGTCCGCCGAGCGGATCGAAAATCCGTCCTTCCCCGCGGTGACGTTTACGGCTCCCTTGGCCTTTGCGGCCGCCGCTTCCTGTTCGATCTCCCACTTCCGCTCGAGGATCCGGACCTTCCGGTCCAGTTCCTCCAGTGTGGAACCCGCTCCCGGCGTCCCCGCGACCGCGCCCGGCGCGTCCTCCGCGAACACCGCGGAGCCGAAACTCCCGAACGTCGACATCACCACCAGCGTTGCGACCAGCGACCGAACCGCACGACGGATCCTCTCCATGGATCCCTCCTCTGTCGGGAACTTCCGGCGGTCCGGTCGGTCCGATGGATTTTTTCCTGCACTGTTCGCCCTCCGGCGGCCCGGTAGGGAGAAGCCTCCGCTTCCGCGGCGGGAGATGGGATCGGCGCCCCCGTCACGCCTCCAGGGAGGCGGCGAGATCCCCGATCAGGTCGTCCGGGTCCTCGAGCCCCACCGAAAGCCGGACCAGCCCGTCGGTGATCCCGCGGGCGCGCCGCTCCTCCGGCGGCATGGAGCCGTGGGACATGGTGGCGGGATACGACAGGATGCTCTCGACGCCGCCCAGGCTCACCGCGAGCAGCGGGATCCGCACGCGCTTCATGAACCGGTGCGCGGACGGACCGTCCGGGAGCTCGAAGGAGAGCACCGCGCCCGCGCCGGCCGCCTGCCGGGCGTGGACTCGGTGCCCGGGATGGTCCGGCAGGCCCGGGTAGTACAGATTCCGGATCTCCGGCCGGTCGGCCAGCCACTGCGCGATACGCACGGCGCCGGCCTGCTGGGCCTCCATCCGCGCCGCCAGCGTCTTGATCCCGCGGGAGACCAGGTAGGAATCCTGCGGCCCGAGGATCGCCCCGAAGGCGCGCTGGATGAACTTGAGGCGCTCGCCCACCTCCGCGTCCCGTGCCACCGCCACCCCCGCGATCAGGTCGCTGTGCCCGCCGAGGAACTTGGTGGCGCTGTGCACCACCACGTCGAACCCGTGCTCGATGGGACGCTGGAGGTACGGCGTCATGAACGTGTTGTCCACGATGGACAGTAGGCCGTGTTCCTTCGCCACGGCGGCCGCGGCGGCGAGGTCCGTGATCTTCAGGGTCGGGTTCGACGGCGTCTCCACGAAGATCGCCCGGGTCTCCGGGAGGACGGCGGAGGCGAGGTTCGCGGGATCGGAGGCGTCCACGAACGTGCTTTTCAGCCCCCACCGCCGGAAGATCGTGGTGAGCGCGCGGAACGTCCCGCCGTACACGTCCTCCCCCACGAGGATGTGCTCGCCCGGCGCGAACAGCAGGAGGACGGAGCAGATGGCGGCCATCCCCGAGGCGAACGCCAGCCCCGTCGCGCCTCCCTCCAGGGCCGCGACGGCGTGCTCGAGCGCCTCGCGCGTGGGGTTCTCGCCGCGGGCGTACTCGTACTTCCCGAGGCGCACCGGGTCTTCCTGCGCGAACGTCGACACCTGGTATACCGGGATCGCCGCGGCCCCGGTGTGCGGGTCCGTGTCGGCGCCGTGGTGCAGGATCCTCGTGCGGAGTTTCGAACCGTCGGCCGCCATGCTCTCCCTTCCTCTTCCGCCCCTCAGATGACGGGGCCCGAATCGTCGTACACGATCGCGGACTCCGGGAACCGTTGGTACAGCGTTGCGAGCGACTTCCCCTCGTCGCGGTGGAACTCGAGTGCCAGGCCGTGCCCGAACGCCAGCCGGGCGAGTCCCTCGAGCTGGTCCGCCGTGCGCAGGCGCAGCACGACCCGGTTTCCCCAGGCCAGCCGGTCGAGGAATCCCGGGGAGAGATCGAACTCCACGCGGCCCGGCTCCCCCGACAGGTCGATGAAGTTTCCGTCCGGCTCGGTCGTGAGGCGGGAGTCCAGCCGGACAACCCGGGTACCCGTCGCGTGCTCCCCGGCCCGGATCGCCCGCACGATCCCTCCGCCGGCGACGAACCCGCCCGCGTCGATCACGAACCGGCCCAGGCGCGGGTTCGCCCCGAACGGCTCCGCGCCGATCGGTTGGGCGAGGCGGAAGGTCACGTTCGCGGCCTCGAGGGTCTCCACGCGGTCCGCGTTCCGGGCGACCACCTCCAGCGTGGAGGAGTCGATCCGCTCGCCGATCGCGGCGAGCTCCGCCACGACCTCCGAGGTCGCCAGCTTC
>JACRNP010000006.1 GCA_016234845.1 Deltaproteobacteria bacterium
CAGGTGGTGCAGGCGATGCGCCAGATCGCGGAGATGGTGCGGGTGACGGCGGGGCACATGCGGGACTCGTCCGCCTCGGCGGCGGAGCTGCGGTCGATGACGGCGAAGCTGCAGGAAAAAGCCGCCGTCTTCCAGGTGTAGCGGCGATGGCGGAAGAGAAGAAGATAGACCTCTCCCAGTTCCGGGAGAAGTTCGTCGCGGAGGCGAAGTCCCGCCTCTCCCGGATGAACGGCGGGCTGGTCTATCTCGAAAAGAACCCCGGGGACGCCAAGCTCGAGGGGGACATCCTGCGGGAGGCCCACACGCTCAAGGGAGCCGCCCGGATGCTCGGGTTCGCGAAGATCTCGGAACTGTCCCAGCGGTTCGAGGAGGCGCTGACGCGTCGCAGGGACCGGAAGGTCCTGGCCAACAAGGACCTGACCGACTCCCTGTTCCTGACGCTGGACACCCTCTCCCGGCTGGTGGAGTCCTTGAGCCAGCCGCCGAGGGAGCCGATCGACGTGCAGGGGGTCCTGGACCGGCTCCGGCTGGCGCAGGTGTTCGTCGAGGAACCGGCGCCCCCGGCGGCGAACGCCGCGGAGGGGGGTACGCCATCTCCCGCCGCGCCGCCCCCGCAGGAATCCGCCCCCGCTCCCGCGTACGTCGACCGCGGGACGGGCACTCGGGTGGATCCCGGGCAGCTGGAAGCGATTTCGAACCTGCTGACGAACGCGATCGCCCATCAGCAGCGCCAGGTCGAGCTCCGGGAGCGGATCGGAGAGCTCGGAAAATTCTACCGGCGGACCGCAGCAAACTTGTTGGCCGCGATGCAGGACGGGATCGCCCAGGGGGAGGTGTCCTCCGGTTTCGCGAAACGGGTCCTCCCGCTGATCGACGAGGGGAAGTCCGCGTTCCTCGACGTGGGAAGCAATCTGTCGGAGCTGCGCCGGCGGGAGAATGTCGTATCCGGCGCGCTGGCGCAGAACCTCGAGGACATCCGGTCCGAGTTCATGTCGATCCGGATGATCCCGCTCTCCCCGCTGTTCGACTCGTTCCAGCCGCTGGTGGGCGCCCTGGCGCGGGAAACCGGGAAGGACGTGGAGGTGCTGGTCCGCGGCGGGAAGACCGAGATCGACCGGAAGGTCGCCGAGGCGCTGGCGGAACCGCTGACCCACGTCATCCGCAACGCGGTGGACCACGGGGTCGAGCCCCCCGACGACCGGGAGAAGGCGGGGAAGGCCCGCAAGGGGAGGATCGTGATCACCGCCACCCCGAAGAAGGGGCGGGTCGTCATCGAGGTGGAGGACGACGGACGCGGAATCGACCCGCAGGAGATCCGGGAGACGGCGATCCGGAAGGGGCTGATCAGCGAGAAGGCGGCGTACCGGCTCGACGACCGGGAGCTGCTGGATTTCGTGTTCCGTCCGGGGTTCAGCACCGCAAAGAAGATGACCGAGCTGTCCGGCCGCGGGATCGGCATGGACGTCGTCCGGAACACCGCCGAAAAGTTCAACGGCACCGCGGAGATCGCGTCCACGCCGGGGAAGGGCACCCGGGTGGTCATGGAACTGCCGTTCAGCATGGCGGTTTCCCGGGTCCTCCTCTTCCTGTCCGGCGAACAGTACTTCGCGATACCCGTCATGCACTCTGAAGGCGTGCGCCGGTTCACGGACCGCAACATCGTCACGGTCGAAGGGAGGAAGTCGCTGCGCGTCGACGACGCTCCCGTGCCGCTGGTCTGGCTGAACCGGCTCATGGGACTTCCGGATGCAGCCTCCTCCCCGGGAGGGTACCTGGCGATCATGGTCCGCCAATCCCAGCGGCGCCTGGCGCTCGTGGTCGACCGGGTGGAGGGGGAAACCGAGGTCGTCGTGCGGGACCTCGGGAAGTACCTCGGAAAGGTGCAGCTCTTCATGGGATCCACGATCCTCGGGACCGGCGACGTGGCGCTGCTGCTCGACGTCTACGACCTCGTGTCGGCGGTCCGGATGCGCCCGGATGTCGCCCCCGAGACCGTCGGCGCGGGAGACCACCCGGCGGTCGACGCCGACGTCCTCGTCGTGGAGGAATCGCTGCTGGTCCGCGAAATGCAGCAGCGGGTGCTGACATCGGCGGGGTACCGGGTGGACACCGCCCCCAGCGGGAAGGCGGCCCTCGAGATGCTGGCGCGCAAGCGGTTCCATGCCGTCGTGGCGGGCGCCCGCATGCCGGGGATGGACGGGATCGAGCTCCTCTCCCAGGCGCGCCAGGCGGATCACACCCGCGACATCCCGTTCATCCTCGTCGCCCCGCCGGAGAACCGGGCCGACCTGGTCCGCGGAATGGCCGCGGGGGCGAAGGCGTGCGTCACCAGCGACGACTTCACCGCCGAGCGACTGACCGCGACGATCGGACGGGCCGTGTCCCGGGGCCGGCGGACGTGATCCACCCCACCTCTCCTCCCGTAGAACTCCTGATCGTGGACGACTCGTCGTCGGTCCGCGCGATCATCCGGGCGATGGTGGAGGGGGACGACGGGATCCGGATCGTCGGGGAAGCGGGATCCGGCCTGGAAGCGGTGGAGATGGTGGAGTCGCACCGGCCGGGCGTGATCCTCATGGACGTCCAGATGCCGGGAATGAACGGCATCGAGGCCACCGAGCGGATCATGGCCTCCCGGGCCACGCCGATCATCGCCTTCTCCGCCCTCACGCTGGGTGAGGAGGCGAAGGCGTCGATCGACATGCTGGCCGCCGGCGCGCTCGACGTCATGGCGAAGCCGGACCTTTCCTCGGAAGCCGCGGTGCTGGACTGCTCCCGAGTGCTTCGGAAGAAGATCCTGATCGCATCGAGGGTCACTGTCGTCCGCCACCTCCGGCACACCCTCTCGATGGCTCGTGGAAGACGGCTTCTCCCGGGGCGTGAGGTCATCGGGCGGTACAGGGCGGTCGGCGTCGGCGCGTCGACGGGCGGGCCGGCCGCCCTCCGCGAGATCTTTTCAAGGCTCTCCCCCACGTTCCCCCTGCCGATCCTGGTCGTGCAGCACATCACCAGCGGATTCACGGAGGGGTTCGCGGAGTGGCTGCAGCAGCACACCTCCCTCCGCGTCCGGGTAGCGCGGGAATCCGACAGGGCGGAACCCGGGACGATCCTGATGGCGTCCGAAGGGCGGCAGATGGAGGTCGCGGCCGACGGCACGGTCTGTGCCGCATCCCGCAAGCCGTGCGGCGTCCACCTGCCGTCGGCGGACGTCCTCCTCAACTCCCTCGCGTCCGCGTACGGGAAGGCGGCCGTCGGTGTCCTTCTCACGGGGATGGGCGCCGACGGCGCGGAGGGGCTCCTCGCGGTGCGCAGGGCAGGCGGCCTGACCCTCGCGCAGAACGAGGAGAGCTGCGCCGTGTTCGGGATGCCGAGGGAGGCGGTCCGCAAGGGGGCCGTCGACGAACTCCTCCCCCCGGCGTCGATCGCGGAGATGATGCGGGAGGCGGCCGAGCCTCCGATCCGGGAGATGTGGAGCCACCATGTCTGATCCCTTCCGGGTCCTCCTCGTGGACGACAGCGAGACGGTGTCGGGGATGCTCTCGTACATCCTCGAGTCGGAGGGGTATGCGACGGAGACGGCCGGCGACGGCATGGAAGCTTTGCGCGCAATGTTCCGGCGGGTTCCGGACCTCGTGCTGATGGCGATCCGGATGCCGCGTCTCGACGGGATCCAGGCGTGCCGCCTCATCAAGTCCGAGGACGCCACGTGCGACGTCCCGGTGGTCCTTCTGACGTCCCAGGAGCTGGGTTCGGAGCGGATCCACGCCGCGCGGGCCGGGGCCGAACGGTGTCTCCTCCGGGACTCCTCGCCGCAGGAGATCTCCTCCACGGTCCGGGAGCTCCTGGAGGGGAAGGTCCCCCGCCCTCCGAAAGGCCTCTCGCCCGGAGGAGCGGCGCCGGACGACCTCGAGTTCCACATGCGCCTCAATTCCCTGCTCGAGGACCGGTTGTTCGAAGCCACCATCGCCAACGAGATCAGCCGGGTGGGGAGGGAGGTCGACGACTTCGAGTCCACGGTGCGCGCGATGTTCCGCCTCCTGCGGGACATCGTCCCCCACGAGTCGATGGGCGTTGTGTTCTCGGACGGCGTGCTCTCGGAGTGCGTGATCGTGGTCCCCGACGGCGCGGGCGAGGAGGCGCGCGCTTCGGCGCGGGAGCTGACCGGGCGGCTCCGGGAGGAGTCCGGAGTTCCGTATTCGGCGGACCGGACGGTATGGACCGAGGTTGCCGGCGCGGCGTCGCCGGTATCGGAGGCGACCGGCCCGATGATGCCGCTGGCCGTGCGGCCGATCCGCAGCGGCGAAATGGTGAAGGGTCTGCTGGCGCTTTACTCCGGGGCGCCGGAGGCGCCGGCTATCGGCGGGTTCCACACGGAAACGCTCCTCCAGCACGCCTTCATGGTCCTCGAGAACTCGTGGCTGTACCGGCAGATCGCGCGGATGTCGGTCACCGACGGGCTGACGGGCCTCACGAACGTCCGCCATTTCCGGGAGACGATGCGGATGGAGCACGCCCGGGCGAAGCGCCACAACGATCCGTACACGATCCTGATGGTCGACATCGACCATTTCAAGAAGGTGAACGACGTGTACGGCCACCCGGTGGGGGACACGGTGCTCCGGGAACTGGGGACGGTGCTGCGGGACATCGTCCGGGCGACCGACCTGCCGGCGCGGTACGGCGGAGAGGAGTTCATCGTATTCCTCCCCCAGACCCGCCTCCCCGAGGCGGCCATCGTCGGGGAGAGGCTCCGGAAGGCGGTGGAGCGGAAGCCGTTCGCCGCTCCTTCCCCCCTGCTTCGCTGCACCGTGAGCGTCGGCATCGCGGACTACCTGCCCGGGGGCGGGGAGGGCGAGCGGGAGGTCATCGCCCGGGCGGACCAGGCGCTCTACGAAGCCAAGCGGGGCGGCCGGAACCGGGTGGTCTGCTACGAAGCGAAGGAGGCCTGACCGTGCCGGTGCGCCTCCGCGTCAACATCCCGCCGGAGCTCTTCACGATGCTCCGGAAGCTCATCGAGTCGGAGAGCGGCATCGTCCTTTCCGACGCGAAGCTGGCGCACCTGTCGAGCGTGGTCCGCGGGCGGATGGCGGCGCTCGGGCTGTCCGACGCCTGGGACTACCTTTCGGCGGTGGGGGAGGGAACCGCGGCGGCGAACGAGCGCGGGGAGCTGGTCACGGAGCTGCTGATCGGGGAGACGAGCTTTTACCGGACCCCCGGCCTCTACCAGGTCTTCCAGGAGTCGATCCTCCCCGAGCTTCCGGACCGCGGGGTGGTTCCCCCGGTCCCGGTGTGGAGCGCGGGGTGCTCCACCGGCGAGGAGGCGTACTCGATCGCGATGGCGGCGCTGGAGTGGTCCCGCGGGCGGCACGCGGTGCCCGTGCGGGTCTGGGCGACCGACCTCCACCGCGGCGCGCTGGACATCGCGCGCGAGGGGATCTACCCCGCGCAGGCGCTTCGGGAGATCCCGGAGCGGCTCCGGACGAAATATTTCGAGCCGCTGGACGGAGGGCGGTTCCGCGTCTCGGAAGCGGTCCGGCACCTCGTGCGGTTCGAGGTTCTGAACCTGATGGAGTTTCTCTCCTGCCCCCCGGGGGGCGACCGGTTCGCCGCGATCTTCTGCCGGAACGTGATGATCTACTTCCGCGCGGACACCACCCGCCGGCTCGTGGAGCGGTTCCGCGACCGCCTGGTCGACGGCGGCGTCCTCTTCCTCGGGCATTCCGAGACGTTGTGGGGGATATCGGACGCGTTCCGGCTGGAGCAGCGGGAGAAGGTCTTCTACTACCGGAAACCGGCCGCCGCCCCCCCTCTCCCCCCGGTCTCCGTCGCGCCCGGGGCCGGAGGCGCGCCGCGTCCGTCCCCGGGGGAAAGCCCGTCCGGAAACCCGGGGCACGCCGCGGAAGGGCTGTTCGTCTCGCCCGCCATGGAACGCGTGCTCGAGGCCGAGCGGAAGGCGGATGCCGACCAGCCGGAGGAGTCGCTGCGCCTGTGCCGGGAGGCGGCCGCGCTCGATCCATCGTGCATCGAGGCGGACTACCTGATGGCGCTGCTGCTGCGCCGGGGCGGCCGTTACGCGGAGGCGCTCTTCCACGCGGAGCGGGCGCTCTCGACCGACCCGCGGTTCGTCCTGGCCGAAGTGGAGGCGGCCGAGTGCCTGTCGCTCATGGGGAAACCGGCGGAGGCGGCGTCCCGATGGAAGGGGGTACTACGGTCGATCGAGGGAGACGTTCGCTTTCCCCGCCTCTCCGCGGGCGACGGCGTCTCCCGGAAGACCTTGCGGCACTACGTGGTTTCCCGGATGCCGCACTGACACCGGGCGCCCTCGGCATCCCGGGACGGCGATAATCCCTCCATGCCGGACGCGCCCCTCTTTCGCTGCGGCACCTGCGGCGCCGAGCTGCGGTATCCGGGTCGGGCCGGGGGGACGGTCCCGCGCTGCCCGTACGACGGCCTTCCGTACGCCGCGCTCCGGGCGGGACACGACGCGATCTACTTCGGTCCATGGCGGAAGATCGACGCCTCTCCCTTCGAGGTCCGGCGCGCGTACCGGCGGATCGGCCGTCACCTCGAAGCGATCCGGAAAGTCCTCTCGGGAGAGAAGCTGCCGGCGGCCGCCGGGGATCTGTCGCTCGGGTGCGACGCGTACCATGCCGCCGACCTCGACGGCGCATCCGGCGACTCGCTCCGCTTCATGGACAACGCGCTTTCGTACGCCCACCGGGCGATCGACGATCTCCTGATTTCCGGGGGGTACCCTTCGCACCACCCCATGGATTTCGCGGAATGGTATGATGCGGTCGAGGTCCCCTTCCGGGAGGAAGAGTAGCCGGGGGCCGACTCATATGGGAAACGACTCCTTCTACCATCGCGCCAAACGGATCCTCTTCGGCGCCCCCCGTGACCTGTTCGACCCGAAAATCTTCCACAACGTCTCGCTGATCGCGTTTTTCGCCTGGGTGGGGCTGGGAGCGGACGGGATCTCCTCCTCCTGCTACGGGCCCGAGGAGGCGTTCCTCGCCCTCGGCGGCCACGGAGTCCTCGCGATCTTCGTCGCCGTGATGACGGTGGGGACGATCCTCATCATCTCCGGCAGCTACGCCCAGATCATCGAGGCGTTCCCCTCCGGCGGCGGCGGGTACATCGTGGCCTCGAAGCTGCTGGGGGAGAAGGCGGGGGTGGTCTCCGGCTCGGCGCTGGTCATCGACTACATCCTGACGGTGACCATCTCGATCGCCGCGGGCGCCGACGCGCTCTTCAGCATCCTTCCCCCCGCGTACCTGCACCTCAAGATCTGGTTCGTCACCGCGGTGATCCTCCTCCTCATCTGGATGAACCTGCGGGGGGTCAAGGAGTCCGTCGCCGTCTTCACGCCCATTTTCATGGTGTTCATCCTGACCCACATCCCGCTCCTGCTCTACGCGACGCTGCGGCACATCCCCGAGGTGCCGACGCTGGCCGGGGAGGTGACCCGGGATTTCCATTCCGCGGTGGGACAGATGGGGTGGCTCGGCCTCGCCGCGCTTCTCATGAGGGCCTTTTCGATGGGCGGCGGGACCTTCACCGGGATCGAAGCGGTTTCCAACTCGATGCAGACGCTTCGGGAGCCGCGCGTGCAGACCGGAAAGAAGGCGATGCTCTACATGGCGCTCTCCCTGTCGTTCCTGGCCGGGGGGATCCTGCTGGGATACCTGCTGTACAAGGTGGGACCCGTGCCGGGAAAGACGCTGAACGCGGTCCTCTTCGAGCGGGTGGTGGGAGACCTGTGGCAGGGAGGCGGCGGCAAGATCCTCCTGGCGGTGGTGCTGGCGTCGGAGACGGCGCTCCTGTTCATCGCGGCGCAGACCGGCATCATCGACGGGCCGCAGGTTCTCTCCAACATGGCGCTGGACTACTACGCTCCCCGGCGGTTCGCGCATCTCTCCGAGCGGCTGGTCCGGAAATACGGCGTGGTGTTCATGGGCGGGATGGCGCTGCTGATGCTCTACATCTCCGGCGGGTCGGTGAAGTATCTCGTCATCATGTACTCCATCAACGTGTTCCTCACCTTCACCCTCTCCCAGTTCGGAATGGTCGTCCATTGGTGGAAGGACCGCGCGACGGCCCGGGGGTGGCGGTTCGGGATGGCGATGAACGGCACGGGGTTTCTGTTGACGGGCGTCCTGCTCTGCCTCACCGTTTGGTTCAAGTTCCCCGAGGGAGGGTGGGTCACCCTCCTCATCACCGGCCTGTTCGTCGCCGTGAGCTTCGGAATCCGCCGGCACTACCGGATCGCGCAGGAGAGCCTGCGGCGGCTGGACGACCTGCTGCTGGCCCTGCCGGCCGTGACCGTGCCGGCCGCCCAGGAGCCGATGGTGAGGCGTCAGGCGCCGACGGCCGTCATCATGGTCTCCGGGTACAACGGGCTGGGGATGCACGTGTTCTTCTCGGTCGTCAAGCAGTTCCCCGGCATGTTCCGCAACTTCGTCTTCATCTCGGCGGGGATCGTGGACACGAGCGTGTTCAAGGGGGCCGCGGAGGTCGAGAACCTCGCGCACGACCTCAAGGATCAGATCGAGCGGTACGTCGAGTTCGTGAAGGGGCACGGGTACTACGCGGAGGCGCGGACGATGGTGGGGACCGACGCGATCGAGTGCGTCGCGCACATGGCCGAGGAAGTCGCGAAGGATTTCCCGAACATCACGGCGTTCGCCGGGAAGCTCGTCTTCCGCGAGGAGAACCTGGTCTCCCGCCTCCTCCACAACCAGACCGCCTTCCTGGCGCAGAAGCGGCTGGTCTTCTCGGGGCTTCCGATGATCGTCCTCCCGATCCGGGTGCTCTGACCGGCCGCGTCCCGTTTCCCGGGAATTTCCCCGCGGTTCCCGGTGGTATAATCCGCGGGTATTCGCACGGCACTCCAACCATACGGCGGAATCGGCGACGGCATGGCCCAGGATTCGCTGTACCAGCGCGCCAGAAGGTTCCTGCTGGGCGCCCCGCGCGACCTCTTCGACCCGAAGATCTTCCACAACGTCTCCCTGATCGCGTTCTTCGCCTGGGTGGGGCTGGGCGCGGACGGCATCTCCTCTTCCTCGTACGGGCCGGAGGAGGCGTATCTGGCGCTGGGCGGGCACACCGTCCTCGCGCTCTTCGTCGCCGCCGCGACGGTCCTCACCGTGTTCATCATCTCCGCGAGCTACTCCCAGATCATCGAGGCGTTCCCCTCGGGCGGCGGAGGGTACATCGTCGCCTCGAAGCTGCTGGGGGAGAAGGCGGGGGTGGTCTCCGGGTCGGCGCTCGTCATCGACTACGTGCTGACGATCACCATCTCGGTCGCGGCCGGGGCGGACGCCATCTTCAGCTTCCTTCCGCTGCCGTGGCTGGCGTACAAGTTCACGTTCATCGTCTTCGTCATCCTCCTGCTGATCTGGCTGAACCTGCGCGGCGTGAAGG
>JACRNP010000007.1 GCA_016234845.1 Deltaproteobacteria bacterium
CCGTACGGCGACATGGTGTGCGTCCCCGCCGACGAGATCGTCTACATCTCGGCCTCCAGCGGTTCCACCGGGGTGCCGACCGCATCGCCGTTCACGTGGCGGGACTTCGAGGAGTGGCAGGATTACGAGGCGCGCCTTTTCTGGTCTTCCGGCCTTCGCCCGAGCGACACGTACTGCCACTCGCTGCAGTTCACGATGTTCGTCGGCGGTCCGGACGTCATCGGGGCGATGAAGGTGGGGGCCCTGTGCCTGTGGGCGGGAGCGATCCCGTCGGAGCGGCTGCTCGACATCTTCACGAAGTGGAAGCCGACCGCCATATGGACGACCCCGTCGTACGCCTGGTACCTCGGGGAGACGGCGCAGTCGCAGGGGATCGACCTGCGGAAGGACCTTGCGATCCGGAAGATCTTCGTTGCGGGCGAGCCCGGCGGCTCGATCCCCGAGACGCGGACGCGGATCGAGGAGCTGTGGGGCGCGTCCCTGTTCGACTACTACGGGCTGTCGGACATCTTCGGCGCGTGCGCGGGGATGTGCGAGGAGCGGAGCGGGCTGCACTGGGCGGAGGACCACATCCTGGCGGAGGTCGTGGACCAGGACACGGGGAAGCCGGTCGCGGAAGGGGAGCGGGGGGAGCTCGTCCTCACGTCGCTGAAAAAACGGGCAAGGCCCCTGATCCGGTTCCGCACGGGCGACATCGTGTCGCTCACGACCGACCGGTGCGGATGCGGTCGGACGCACCTGCGGCTGCACGGGATCCACGGCCGGGCGGACGACATGCTGATCATCAGCGGGGTCAACGTGTTCCCCAGCGACATCGAGACGTTCGTGCGGAAGAACCAGGATCTCACCGGGGAGTACCGGCTGGTGGTCACCGAGGAGAAGCACCTGGCGCACCTGACCGTCGAAGTGGAGCACGTCGAAGGGTACGCGGGGGCGGTCGAAGAGCTCACCAGGCGGGTCGTCCACGACATCTTCAAGGTGCTGGGGATCAAGCCGCGGGTGAAGATCCTCCCCCCGAACACGCTGGAACGGGCGACCCACAAGGCGAAACGGGTGGTGGATCTGCGCGGAAGGAAATCCGGTTGAAATTCGGAGACGATCGGTCTATTATTCGGTCGTGCCGTCCCAATCCGCCACTGCGCGCCGTCCCGGACGGCCTCCGAAGGTCTGCGCCTTCCACCTGGAAACCCGCGAGGCGCTGATCCGGTACGGGACCGAGATCCTTACGGAAAAAGGGTTCCACAGCACGGGGATCGATGAAGTGCTGAAGCATGTCGGGGTGCCGAAGGGGTCGTTCTACCACTATTTCTCCAGCAAGGACGAGTTCGGCCTCGCCATCATCGACAACTACGCCGCCTACTTCGCCCGCAAGCTGGACCGGTTGCTGCGGAACGGCTCCCGGACGCCGCTTGCGCGGATCGCGGATTTCGTTGCCGACGCCAAGGCCGGGATGGCGCGCCACCGGTTCCGCCGGGGGTGCCTGATCGGCAACATGGGGCAGGAGCTGGGCGCCCTTCACGAGGGGTTCCGGGAGCGGCTGAAGTCGGTATTCGAGGATTGGCAGGACCGGATGGCCGGTTGCCTCGAGGCCGCCCGGGCCGCCGGCGAGATCGCCCCCGACGCGGAGTGCCGCCGGCTCGCCGCGTTCTTCTGGATCGGCTGGGAGGGGGCCGTTCTGCAGGCGAAGCTGGTTCGCAGCACGCGACCGCTGGACCTGTTCGCCGAGAATTTCTTCGCCGGACTGCCCCGGGGGACGTCGAACGCCGTTTAGACGATCGGACGGATTCACAGAACGGAAGGAGAGGTGGAACGGTCATGGCACTTCGGACGAGAGAGCGGTACCTCGCATCCCTGAAAGGCATGCGCCCCAACATCCACAAGTTCGGGGAGCTGATCCAGGACATCACGACCCACCCCGCGACCCGCCGCGTGGTCGAGAGCCACGCGCGGGCGTTCGACGCGGCGTTCGATCCGAAGCTCTCCGAGATCTTCACGACGACCTCGTCGTTCACCGGTGAGAAGATCCACCGGTTCACCTCCCTCATGACCACCCTGGACGAGATCGTCTTCAACATGAAGTTGAAGCGCGCCAGCTACCGCCGGACGGGGACCTGCTCCGGCGGGACGTGCGTCGGGTGGAACGCCGCCAACGTCCTGTGGGCGATCACGCAGGAGGTCGACCGCGAGTGCGGGACGGGGTACCAGGAGCGGCTGAAGAAGTGGATCCTCCACGCGCAGGAGAAGGGGCTGGTGGTCGCCGGGGCGCTGACGGACGCCAAGGGGGACCGGAGCCTGAAACCGTCGCAGCAGCCGAACATGGACAGCAACCTGCGGGTGGTGGAGGTGAAGAAGGACGGGATCGTGGTCCGCGGGGCGAAGGTGATGATCGCCGGGGCGGCCGCCTCGGAGGAGATCTTCGTCGTTCCGGGCACCGCGTACGGGAGGGACGAAAAGTATTTCTCGGTGGCGTTCGTGGTTCCGCGGGATGTCGAGGGGCTCACCATCGTGGAGGCGCGCCGCGCCAGCGACGGGAGGGAGCTCGAGGAGGGGTTCGACATCCCCGAGACCGGGATCACCCAGGGGTACCTCTTCTTCGAGAACGTCTTCGTCCCCAACGATCGGGTGTTCCTCTTCGGCGAATACCAGTTCACCGGGAAGTTCATCCAGTACTTCACCGCGAACTACCGGTCGTGCATCGGTGCGTGCGTGGCGGGCCAGGGCGACGTGATGATCGGCGCGGCGATGCTCATGGCGCGCGCCAACGGGCTGCAGGTCAAGACGTTCCAGAACAAGCTGGTGGAGATGGCGGTGAACAACGAGACCACCTACAGCGCGGGGATCGGCGCGCTGACGCAGGGGCGGCAGCACCCCTCGGGGGTCTGGATCGCCGACTCCCTGGCCGCCCACACGAACAAGGTGCTGGTGGCGACGCTGCCGTACCAGACCAAGCGGATCTGCCAGGACATCTGCGGCGGGATCGCCGAGACCGGCTGCTTCCCGTCGTACAAGGATTACACCAGTCCGAAGTACGGCGGACTCATCCGGAAATACCTGAAAGCGGGACAGAAGGTGTCGGCGGAGAGCCGCGCGCGGGCGGCGCGCCTGGTCGAGTGGCTCACGCTGGGCGCCGGCGTCCCGGGGACGATGCACGGCGGCGGGTCGCCCGACGGCGCGAAGGTCGTGGTGCGGCTCGAGTCGGCGTTCGAGGAGTACGCCGGCTACGCGGCGAAGGTCGCCGGGATCACCGAGGAGGTTCCCGAGCCCGAACGGAACCGGTAACGGACAGGGCACCAATCCACGATACGGAGGAAGGACGATGCCGGAGATGAAGTTCACCCAGCAGCAGGAGCTGATGCGGAAGGCGGTCCGGGAGTTCGTCGAGAAGGAGGTGAAGCCGATCGCCGCGCGGCTCGACGCGGAGTGCCACTTCCCGGACGATCTCTTCCGGAAGATGGGGAAGCTCGGGTTCCTGGGGGTGTTCGTCCCGCAGCAGTACGGCGGGGCGGGGATGGGGCTCACCGAGCGGGCGATCATCCTCGAGGAGCTCGCCCGGCACGCCGCCGGCTTCGCCATGGCGGTCATGACGCACAACCTGGGCGTGGAGGCGATCCTCGCGTACGGGACCGAGGAGCAGAAGGGGAAGTACCTGATGGACATGGCGACGGGCAAGAAGGTGTCGGGGCTGGCGGTCACGGAGCCGGGCGGGGGGTCCGACGTGGCGGGGCAGAAGACCGCCGCGGTGCGCGAGGACGGCCGGTGGGTGATCAACGGGAGGAAGTGCTTCATCACGAACAGCTCCAACGCCGAGGTGAACGTGATCACGGCGCGGACGGGGGAGGACGCCAAGGGACGCCCTGCGTTCTCCGCCTTCATCGTCGAGAAGGGGACGGAAGGATTCTCGGCGGGCCGCGACGAAGACAAGGTCGGCCTGCGCGGCTCCCACATGGGGGACCTGCTGCTGAACAACTGCCGGGTCGGCGAGGAGGCGCTGCTGGGCGGGGAGGGGAACGGGAACAAGATGGCGCTGGCGACGATCTCCAAGATCGGACGGACCGGCATGGCGGCGATCGGCGTGGGGATCCTCCGGGCGTGCCTCGAGGACGGGGTGAAGTTCGCGAAGGAGCGGATCATCTACGGGAAGCCGCTGTCGCGCCTGCCGGCGATCCAGATGGAGATCGCGCAGATCCGGATCGACCACGACGCGGCGAAGCTGCTGACGTATCACGCCATCGGCCTCAAGGAGGCGGGAGCGGGCGGGGACGCCGAGGTGGCGATCGCCAAGTATTACGCCACGGAAGGCGCGGTCCGGGCGGCGAAGCGGACGATGGACCTGATGGGCGGATACGGGGTCATCACGGAGTACCCGGTGGGGCGGTACATGCGGGACGCGCTGGCGTGCATCGCCAGCGGCGGCACCTCCCACATCATGCAGGTCATCGTCGCCGGCCAGGCGCTGGCGTAGCGCGCACGGTGCCGGGATGAGCGGGCTCCATGTCATCGTCCTGGTCAAGCCGGTGCCGGACCCGGCGTGCTACGACCGGGTCGAGATCGACCCGGCGACCGGGGTTCTCGCGCGGCAGGGGATGCCGTCGGTGCTGAACCCTTCCGACCGGCACGCGCTGGAGGAGGCGCTCCTCCTCCAGGAGCGGCACGGGGGGCGCGTCACGCTGATCAGCATGACTCCGGAGAGCTCCGCGGAGACGCTGCGGGAGGCGCTGGCGATGGGGGGCGACGAGGCGGTGATCCTCAGCGACCGCGCCTTCGCGGGCTCGGACTCGCTGGCCACGTCGAGGGTCCTCGCCGCGGGGGTGGCGAAGGTCGCGCCGTTCGACCTGGTGCTGGCGGGAAACGAGAGCGCCGACGGCGGCACCGTCCACGTCCCGTCGCAGGTGGGGGAGCTGCTCGACGTCGCCCACCTGGCCAACGTCATCCGGCTGGAAGTCGACGCGGACGGGAGCGTGCGGACGCGCACCCGGATCGAGAACGGGTACATGGAGGTGGAAGGGGCGCTCCCGATGGTCCTGGGAGTCCGCCGGGAGATCAACACCCCCCGCTACACGTCGCTGATGGGCGTCATCGCCTCCCAGGGGAAACCGATCCGCGTCTACGGGTCGGCGGAGCTCGGGATCGACGGCTCCCGGGTCGGGATGGAAGGGTCGAACATGCGGCCGGGGAAGTTGAGCCGGCCCTCGTACGACCGGAAGGGGGAGCGGCTGAAGGGCGGCCCCGAGGAGGCGGTCGCCCGGATCGTCGGGATCCTCCGCGCGGAGGGGGTTCTCGGATGACGGGGGACGCGAAGGCGCCCGCCCGGAGGGGCGCGATCTGGATCGTGGCGGAGCAGGCGGGGGAGAGGCTGGCTCCCGTGAGCCTGGAGATCCTCGGGCAGGCGCTCCGGATGGCGCGCGCGGCGGGAGGGTGCGAGGTCGACGCGGTGCTGATCGGCAACGACGCGGCCGGCCCGGCTTCGGCGCTCGCCGCGGCCGGCGCGGAAAAGGTGTTCCTGGCCGACGACCCCCGGCTGTCCCCGTACCAGAACGACACCCACGGCGCGGTCCTTACGAGGCTCATCGCCCGGGAGGGGCCGGATGTCGTCCTGTTCGGGGCCAGCGCGTGCGGGGAGGAGCTGGCGCCGACGGTGGCGGCCCGCCTCGACACGGGGCTGGGCGCGCACTGCACGGACCTCGACGTGGGGACCGACGGGCTGCTGATGATGGGCGTCCTCGGGTTCGGGGGCCGCGTGCACACGGAGATGTTCTGCCCCGCGAAGCGGCCGCAGATGGCGAGCGTCAAGCCCGGGATGTTCCAGCCCCCTCCGCGGGCGGAGCGGGAAGGGACCGTCGTGCGGGAGGATGTCGCGGGGCTGCTGGCCGGCGCGAAGATCCGCCTGCGGGCGGTTGCGGCGGTCCGGGTGGAGCCGGAAGGGGGCCCGCTCGAAGGCGCCGAGGTCGTCGTGGCCGGCGGGTTCGGGATCGGCGGGAAGGAGCCTTGGGCGCTCCTCGAGGAGTTGGCCCGCGAGCTGTCCGGCGCCGTGGGATGCACGCGCCCCGCCCTCGACGAGGGGTGGACCTCCGGCGAGCACACGATGATCGGGACGAGCGGCAGGACGGTGCGCCCGAAGGTCTACCTGGGTTTCGGGATCTCCGGCTCCCCGCACCACACGGTGGGGATCAAGGACGCCGGGATCATCGTGAGCGTCAACAGCGACCCGCACGCCCCGGTGTTCGATTCGTCCGACTACTGCGTCGTGTCCGATTTCCGCAAGATCGTCCCGGCCCTCGTCCGGGAGATCCGCAAGGTGAAGGGGGGCGGATCCGCCGCGCCGTCCCCGGCGTCCGCCTGACCCTACCGCCGTTCCCGTTCCCCAAGCGCATTCTTGTCCCTGGATGGCGTAAGTGTATACTGTATACAATTTGCGCCGGCCTCCCGACGGCGGGAGATGGCGGCGCCGCGCGACGGGGGCCGCGCAGCCGATGAAGTGGTACCAGTCCATCCGCGTCAAGATCGTCCTTTCCGTGGTGGCCACGGCCATTCTCGTGAACGTGTTCTTCATCCGCAACCTGCTGCAGATCCAGGAGCAGCACCTGAACGAGACGATCCTGCGGACCGCCTCCCTCCTCAGCAAGACCGTGGAGAACTCCCTGACGTCGGAGATGCTCGGGCAGAACGCGCCGGCGGCGGAGGGGATCGTCATCCACGCCTACCGGGTGGTGGACACGATCGCCGCCCAGGAAGGGGTGGAGCAGATCCGCATCTACAACGGGCTGGGGCAGATCGTCAGCTCCTCGAAACAGGACGAGGTGGGGCGGGTGGCGGACAAGGGTTCGGAGGCGTGCCGGTCCTGCCACGACGGCGCGTCCCCGCCGAAGGCCGCCTCCGGGGCCCCGCGCACGCGGATCTACACGTCGGACGGCGGCCACCGCGTCCTCGAGATGATCCACCCGCTGTACAACGAGAGGAAGTGCTACACGGCGGAGTGCCACTTCCACTCGGAGTCGATGAAGGTCCTCGGGGTCGTGGATCTCCGCATGTCGCTGGAAAACGTGGACGGGATCCTTCAGGAGGCGAGGTCGCGGGTCGTCTCCTTCAACCTGATGTCGATCGCGGCCATCTCCTCGATCCTCGTCGTGGTCCTCCTCGTGGTGATCGGCAGGCCGGTCGCGCAGCTCCTCCGCGGGACGCAGTGGGTCGCCGAGGGCGAGCTGGAGCACGTCATCCCGGTGACGGCGGAGGACGAGATCGGCCAGCTCGCCCGGTCGTTCAACCGGATGACGGAGCACCTGCGGGACGCCAACGCCGAGATCCAGACGTGGATCCAGAACCTCGAGAGCATGGTGGACGAGCGGACGGCGGAGCTGAAAAGCGCGCAGGAGCGGCTCCTTCAGACCGAGAAGATGGTGGCCATCGGGCGGATCGCCGCCACGGTGGCCCACGAGATCAACAATCCCCTGACCGGCGTGTACACCTACATCAAGCTGATGGAGCGGAAGATCTCCGGGGGAGGGACGGGGCGGGAGGAGGTCGCGATGTACCGGGAGTACCTCTCCACGATGGGACGGGAGGTGGAGAGGACCACCGCGATCGTGTCGAACCTCCTCGACCTCACCCGGCCGAAGGATCCCGTCCGGAAGCCGGTCGACATCGGGAGGGTGATCGGGGAGTCGCTGGCCATCATCCAGAACCAGCTGAAGATCAGCAACGTGACGGTCGAGCGGTCGCTCTGCCACGTGCCGGAGTTCCTCGCGGATCCGGCGCAGATGAAGCAGGTGTTCATCAACCTCTTCGTCAACGCCAGCGACGCGATGGAGCAGGGCGGGGTTCTGTCGATCCGGAGCTCCCACGACGCGGCGAAGGGAAAGGTCACGGTCGAGGTCGGGGACACGGGGAACGGGATTCCGAAGGAAAACCTGTCGAGGATCTTCGATCCCTTCTTCACGACCAAGGGGAAGGGAACGGGGCTGGGCCTCTCCGTCGTGAAGGGGGTCGTGGAGCGCCACGGCGGGACGATCGGGATCGAGAGCGCCGTCGGGCGGGGGACCCAGGTGAGAATCGTCCTGCCGGCGGTGTGATGAACCCCGACCCCCGGGGAAGGAGGATCTTCGTCCGTCCCGTGGGGCCGGTCGACGACGCGATCGTCCGGAGGCTTCGGAGGGAGATCGGAAGGTATTTCGGCGAGGCGGTGGAGGAGCTGGGCGCGATGGAGATCCCGGAGGGCAGCTTCGACCCGAAGCGGAACCAGCACCACTCGACGGCCATCCTGAAGGCGGTCCTCTCGGACGTCCCGGCCGGCGCGTTGCGGGTGCTCGGGATCGTCGACCGGGACCTCTGCATCCCGATCCTCACCTTCGTCTTCGGGGAGGCCCAGCTCGGAGGAACCGTGGCGCTGGTGTCCCTCGCGAGGCTCCGCCAGGAGTTCTACGGGCTCCCTCCCGATCCGCCGCTCTTCTTCGATCGCCTCCGGAAGGAGAGCCTCCACGAGCTGGGGCACACCTTCGGGCTGATCCACTGCCGGTTGCCGGATTGCGTCATGTACCTGTCCAACACGATCCGGGACGTCGACCGGAAGGGAAGGGAGCTCTGCAGGAACTGCCGTGAATCGCTTCTTGCGAAAATGGAAGGCGGGAGGTCGTAGCCATGGAGAAGAAGGTTCAGATCCTGGTGGTGGACGACGAGGGGATCGTCCGGGATTCGCTGGCCGCGTGGCTCGGGGAGGACGGGTACGAGGTGATCACGGCCGAGGGGGGGGCGCAGGCGCTGAAGATGCTCCCGACGCGGGAGTGGAACCTGATGATGGTGGACCTGAAGATGCCGGGGATGGACGGCATCCAGCTGATGGACGAGGTCCGGAAGGTCCGCCCCGAGCTGCTGATCATCATCATGACCGCGTACGCCACCGTGGACACCGCGGTCCAGGCGATGAAGAAGGGCGCGTACGACTACCTCGTGAAGCCCTTCAATCCGGAGGACCTGTCCCTGTCGATCCGGAAGATCGTCGATCACCAGCGGCTCGTGAAGGAGAACCTCTTCCTCCGGAAGGAACTGAAGAAGCAGTACCGCCTCCACGACCTGATCAGCAAGAACGAGCGGATGCTGGAGATCTTCGAGCTGGTGAAGACGGTCGCCCGGAGCAACTCGACGGTGCTTCTCCAGGGGGAAAGCGGGACGGGGAAGGAGCTGCTCGCCCGGGCCATCCACCAGGAGAGCCCGAGGAGCGACTCCCCGTTCATCTCCGTCTCCTGCGTGGCGCTCACGGAGACGCTGCTGGAGAGCGAGCTGTTCGGCCACGAGAAGGGCGCCTTCACCGGCGCCGACGCGGTCAAGCGCGGGAAGCTCGAGCTGGCGCAGGAAGGGACGCTGTTCCTGGACGAGATCGGGGACGTGAGCCTCAAGCTGCAGATGGACCTGCTGCGGGTCCTCGAGGCGCGGGAGTTCCATCGCGTGGGGGGCACGGAGCGGATCGGGATCCGGTCGCGGATCATCGCGGCGACCAACCGGGACCTGAGAAAGGCGATCGAGGAGGGGAAGTTCCGCGAGGACCTGTACTACCGCCTGAACGTGATCCCCATCCGGATTCCCCCCCTGCGCGACCGGAAGGAGGACATCCCGCTGCTGGTCGAGCACTTCGTCGACGGGTTCAACATCGAGATGGGGAAATCCGCGGAGGGGATCTCCGAGGGCGGGATGCGCCTCCTGATGGACCACCAGTGGCCCGGGAACGCCCGCGAGCTCCGGAACGTCGTCGAGAGGGCGATGGTGGTCGCGAAGGGGAAATCGCTGCAGGAGTCGGACATCAGCCTCCCCGCGGGATCGCCGGAGAACTCCCGCAACGGGAAGTCGCTCGACGACATGGAGAAGGAGCACATCCTCCAGGTCCTCCTCGAGAACAAGTGGAACATCGCCCGCTCGGCGCAGATGCTGGAGATCGACCGCGTCACCCTCTACAACAAGATCCGGAAGTACGGATGGAGGAAGGAGGAGCCGGTGAAGTAGCACTCGGCGGCATGTTGAAATCGTCAACATGCCGTTGAGATTTTCAACGCACGCAGGTCGCCGGAACAACAGGCATTTCCCAAGCCGGTTCCCCGCTGTTGAATAACCCCGCACTCCGCCGCCTTCGGGGTTTTCATTCCCGATAGCATCTCGCGAGGAAATATCCTTCGATTCCGGCAGGTTCCCTCCGGTTGGGCGTTTCCGGCGGCCTTGGTACGCCCGTTGCGACAGCGGAGGGCACGAGGAGGAGGTGAGATCGATGGCCTACATGCTGATCGGCGCGGTCGGGTTGGTCCTTCTGTTCCAGGAGATGGTGCGCAAGGTTGCCCACCCAAGGTAGAGGCGGGAGGAGGAAGTCGGCGATGAAAGAGGGAAGATGCCCGTTCCTCGAGACCACGACGGTTTCCTACTGCAAGGCGTTTCCCGTCAAGATGATCCCCGCGGACGGCGCGTCCTCGGCGAAAGGGGTCTGCGACAGCCCGGGACACGTGGATTGCACCCTCTACGTGGAACGGAGCGCGCCGTCCGAAGGAGTGGAGAGCGTCCGGGGCTTCCTCCTGAAAAGCGACGTCTATCTTCACCCCCGGCACGTCTGGGTGGCGGTCGACGACGCGTCGGAAGGCGCGGCGCGCGTGGGGATCGACGATTTCGCGCAGAAACTGATCGGCCCGGTCCATCGGGTGACCGCCCCCGCGGAGGGAGCCCCCGTCAAGGAAAACGCCGTCTGCTTCCTGCTCCATTCCGGCGGCAGGACCGTGAAGATGGTCTCCCCCCTCGACGGGACCGTGCTCGAAGTCAACCGCGGGCTTTCGTCCTCCCCCTCCCTCGTGAACCGGGAACCGTACGGGGGCGGATGGATCCTCTCGCTCCGGATGTCGGAGGAGGGATTGAGAGGACTTTTCTACGGCAACAGCGCAAGGCGGTGGATGGCGTGGGAAGTGGAAAGGCTCCAGCGGGCGTTCTCGTCGGACCTGGGGCTTACGGCCACCGACGGCGGTGAGTCGCTGCCCGACATCAGCGGCAGGTTGAGCGATGCCCAGTGGGGCAGGATCGTCCGCCAGTTCGTCGGGTGACGCGGCGGCGGATTCCGCGAGGAGGTGACGGTCATGGTGGCGCTTCTGGTCGTCCTGACGGTGGTCCTGTTGATCGGCATCGAATTCCTGCGCGCGCGCGGGGAGGAACGGGAGGCGGAGGAGCCGGCTCCCGCGGACGTTCGGCCGGCGCTCCCGGCGCCGGCACGGTTCGCCGTTCCGGGAGGAGTCTTCCTCCACAAGGGACACACCTGGGCCCACCTGGAGCTGGAAGGCGCGGCCCGGGTCGGGATCGACGGGTTCGCCCGGGGGGTCCTCGGGAGGATCGACGGCATCGCATTGCCCGTCCTCGGGGCGAAGGTGACGCAGGGGGAGAAGCTCCTCTCCGCCTTCCAGGGAGACCGACGCGTGGACTTCGTATCGCCGCTGGACGGCTACGTCCGGGCGGTGAACGGGGTGGAGGGGGGCGCGGCGGAATGGCTGGTGTCCATCGAGCCTTCGAACCTGCCGCAGAACCTGATCCGGCTGCGGATCGCGTCCGGGGCGGCCCGCTGGCTCGATGCCGAGGTGCGGCGGTTCGCGGAGTTCGCGGCGCTGCGCGCCCCCACGCTCTGCGGAGTCGGGGCGACGATGCCGGACGGCGGGGCGGTCGTGGAGGGGATCTTCGAGGAGCTGGACGACGAATCCCGGGAAGCGTTCGAGAAGGGATTCCTGCGGTAGCCCGGGTGCTCCTGCGGGCTCCCGCGGCCGGAAACCAACAGGGAAGGGGAGGGGCATCCATGGGCATCCAGCGGAGAGAGTTCCTGAAGATCGCCGGCGCGGCGGGATGCGCCCTGGCGGCCGGCGGGACCCGGAGGGCCGGCGCCGCGGCGGTGAGCGACGTCGAGCTGAACGGAATGCTGCTCGACAGCACGAAATGCATCGGGTGCCGCGCGTGCGAGGAGGCGTGCAACGCGGCGAACGCCCTGCCGAAGCCGGAGGTCTCCTTCTCCAGCGAACAGGTGTTCGACCGGACGAGGGACACCGCGCCCGGCGCCTTCACGGTGGTGAACCGGTTCGCGAACCCGAAGGAGCCGGAGAAGCCGATCTTCGTGCGGAAGCAGTGCAACCACTGCAACCAGCCGGCGTGCGCCACCGCGTGCCTCGTGAAGGCGCTGGAGAAGACGCCGGAGGGGCCGGTCATCTACAACAAGGACCGGTGCATGGGGTGCCGGTACTGCATGGTCTCCTGCCCCTTCGACGTGCCGAAGTACGAGTACGACTCCGCGATGCCGTACGTCCGGAAGTGCGTCTTCTGCCACGAACGGGTGAAGAGGGGGGAGCAGCCCGCGTGCTCGGAGGCGTGCCCCGAGGGGGCGACCCTCTTCGGGAAGCGGCGGGAACTGATGGAGATCGCGCGGCAGCGGATCTACCGGAACCCGGATCGGTACCACCCCCGGATCTACGGGGAGCACGAGGCCGGCGGGACCGCGTGGCTGTTCCTTTCGAGCGTCCCGTTCGAGCAGGTCGGCTTCCGCGGCGACATCGGGACGAAGTCGTACCCGGAGATGACGTCCGGGTTCCTGTACGCCGTCCCGCACATCTTCATCCTCTGGCCGACGTTCCTCTTCGGCCTGAGCTATCTCTCGAAGCGGAGCACCAAGGAGGACGGACATGGAGAGGAATAGGACCTTGAGCTTTCCCGGTCCCCGGACGGCGCACGACACCGGGACCGTCAAGGGGGTCGCCCGGTTCCTGCTGGCCGAGATGAAGCCGAAGGGGAAGATCCTGACCCCGTTCAACGTGGTCAGCGGGATCATCATCGCGGTGGGGCTCGCGCTGATCGTCATCCGGTTCGCCTACGGCCTCGGGTCGGTCACCAACCTGTCCCAGAGCTACCCGTGGGGGATCTGGATCGGGTTCGACGTGGTGACCGGCGTGGCGTTCGCCGGCGGGGCGTACACGCTGACCTTCGTCGTCCACATCCTCCGGTTCAAGAAGTACGAGCCGATCGTCCGCGCCACCGTGCTGAACGGATTCCTGGCGTACGTGTTCTACGCGGGCGCGCTCCTGCTCGACCTCGGGCGGCCGTGGAACGTGGTCAACCCGATCATCGGGAACGCCTTCGGCTACAGCTCGGTCCTCTTCCTCGTGGCGTGGCACTTCCTGCTCTACACCCTCTGCCAGTTCCTGGAGGTGTTTCCCGCCGTCAGCGAGTGGCTCCACTGGCCCCGGGTCCGCAGGATCACGCAGGCGATGACCACCGGCGCCGTCATCTTCGGGATCACCCTGTCCACCCTCCACCAGTCGGGGCTCGGGGCGCTCTTCCTGATGGCCCCGGCGAAGATCCACCCGCTCTGGTACTCGACCAACATCCCTCTCCTGTTCTTCGTCTCCAGCATCTTCGCGGGGCTCTCGATGGTCGTGTTCGAGAGCTCCATCACGAACAAGGTGTTCAGCGACCAGCTCGGCCCCGGCCACCACAAGGAGCACGACGACATCGTGGTCGGGCTCGGCAAGGGGGCCGTGGGGGCGCTCTTCGCCTACATCTTCCTCAAGGGGATCGACTTCGTCCACGGGTACCAGTGGACCTATCTGAACAGCCCGATGGGGTACTGGTACCTGGTCGAGATGGTCGGGTTCGTGATCGTCCCCACGGTCGTCCTCACCGTCGCCGTGACGCGGGAGAACGCCCGTCTCGTGCAGGCGGGGGCGGTGCTCGCCGGGATCGGGGTGATCCTCAACCGGCTCAACGTTTCGGTGATCGCCTTCAAGTGGTACGAGCCGGCCCGGTACTACCCCTCGTGGATGGAGGTGTGGGTCACGGCCGCGGTCATCTGCCTGGAGATCTGGGCGTTCCGGTGGATCGTGAGCCGGATGCCGATCCTCCGGGAGCACCCGGACTACGCCGGGGAGAAAAAACCTGTCCGAGAGGAGGGAGTGGAATGGAAGGTTTCCGCTATATAGACATCTTCTCCACCAAGGGGATCGAGTACCTGATCGTGATCGGGTTTCTGGCCGGGTTCCTCGTGTACTCCCGGTACCTGCGGGCGCGGCGCGCGGCTGCGCCTGCGGGGGTGCCGGCCGCGGACTCCGTCGAATGGTTCCGGGTACCGGAGGCGCTCCACTTCCACCAGGGACACAGCTGGCTCCGGCAGGACGGCGGGGAGCTGGCCACCGTCGGATGGGACGATTTCGCGAGGAAGATGGTGGGGAAAGTGGACGCCGTTTCGCTGCCGCGGGTGGGGGCGACGCTCCGC
Organism: Deltaproteobacteria bacterium; assembly: GCA_016234845.1. Classification (NCBI taxonomy): domain Bacteria; kingdom Pseudomonadati; phylum Myxococcota; class Myxococcia; species Deltaproteobacteria bacterium. The sequence continues at coordinate 14,258 of JACRNP010000007.1, forward strand.
CAAGGGGAGATGGGGTGGGCGGTGGAGGCCGACGGGGACCGGATCCCGATGGTGTCGCCGGTGGACGGCGTCGTGGAGGCGGTGAACCGGAAGGCCGCGTCGGACCCGGGTGTGATGCTTCGCGACCCGTACGGGGAAGGGTGGCTCGTCAAGGTCCGCTCCCCGAGGGTCCGTACCAACGCGAGGAACCTCCTGAGCGGACGACTCGCCTGCCAGTGGATGGAGAACTCCCTTGCGGCCCTGCGCGCGGGGAGCGGAGGATCCCTGGGGACGGTGTACCAGGACGGAGGGTTGCCGGTGGACGGGATCGCCCGGGCGCTCTACGGCGACGATTGGGGGTTGGAGGTCCGGAACTTCTTCCTGACGGGAGACGATTCGTAGCGATCCGTTCCGCAGGGCCGGGCCGACTGGCCCGGCCCTGCGAAACGGACGGTCATCCCCCGGGACGTTCCCGGTTCCCTTCCCCGGCGGGATCGTCCACCGAGCGGGACACGCAACGGAAGCGGCCTCCCACCGCGGCCGCGACCTTGCGCTCCTCCAGCAGCTCCTGCACGGCCTTGTCGGCGGCGACGAAGTCCGGCTCGAGCCACGCGGCGGTGTAGTAGCCTTCATCCACCTCGTGGATCAGGTGATCCAGCGCCACCTTGGCCTTCGCGAGCTCGCGCGGAGAGCACGATCGGGCCCCCAGCCGCTCGGCTTCCGATATCTTCGCCTGGATCCCCCGCGCCCGATCCATGGGATCGATCGCATTGGCCTGCATCGTGGAGCATCCCGCCGCGAGGAACGGCAGAACCCCCGCAAAGAGCAACCGACGGATCATTTCTTCCCTCCCCCCGATTTCCCGACCAGCGCGGACGAATGGATCTTCGATTTCTCCGCGAGGTCGATCACCCCCTTGGTGTCACCGCCGTTCAGTTCGTGCTCCGCCAGGTCGAGGTACTCCTTCGCCATGTAGTACCGATACGGATCGGCGTACTCCCCACCGGCCGCCTTCGCCGCCAGGAACGATGCCCGGGCGCTTTCGACCGCGGCCGCCCTCTCCGCGTTCGCGCGTTCGCGCGCGGTCGGGGGGGGCTGCCGCAATTCCGCCGCGCCGCACCCGGTCGCGGCCACGGCCACGAGCAGGAGCGCCGCTCCCGCCGCGCGAAAGGTCATCGGCATGATTTCCTCCTTGCGGATGGCTTCGATGGCCGGTTATGTCCGCAACTATCGTGCCTTCGGTTTCAATTCGGATACCCAAATGAAAACGGCGGTTTATTGCGGCCCCCCTCACCCGTGAATGCCGGAATCGTGATCAATGTCAGGATGGATTACGGATATTGCATCCTTGCCGGCCGCTTCCGTCGCCGGGTCCGGATGCGCGGGAAACATTTTCGGGATTCGGGTATTCTTACATGGCAATCGATCATCATCCGACCAGGGGGTGGACCCGTGGGCTCGATCGGCAATCATCCGGATGCAGGAAAGGCGAGCCATCGTTGGCGGTTCTTCCGCGCGGGAGGCTTCGACCAGGCGTTGCTCGAATCCGGTGCGGACCTTGCGGCGCTCGAGATGCTCGACCAGAAGCTGTGGGTGGCGTTGAGCTGCCCGGTCCCGGGGATCGAGTTCGACCGCAGGACGCTCGAGTTCGTGGACGCGGACGCGGACGGGCATATCCGCGCGCCCGAGATCCTGGCGGCGGTGAAATGGGCGGCGACGGTGCTGGCCGATCCGGACCACCTTGTGAAGCGCGAGGGCCGGCTTCCGCTTTCGGCCATCGACGCCGCCGGCGACGAAGGGAAAGCCGTCCTCGCGGGGGCGCGGCTCGTCCTCCAGGTGCTCGGGAAACCGGACGCCCGGGAGATCACCGTCGAGGACGCGAGCGACACCGCGAGGATCTTCTCCCAGGCGCGCTTCAACGGCGACGGGGTCGTTCCCGCGCAGGCGGCGGGGGATCCCGCGCTCTCCTCCGTGATCGACGACGTCGTGGCGTGCATCGGGGGCCGGTCCGACCGCGGCGGGGCGCAGGGGGCGACCGGCGAGGCGATCGAGCGTTTCTACGCGGAGGCGGCGGCTCTCGCGGCATGGTGGGACGCGGCGAAGGAGCCGGGAATCCTCCCGTTCGGGGACGGCACGGCCGCGCGCCACGAGGTGTTCCGGGCGGTCCGGGCGAAGGTCGAGGACTACTTCCAGCGGTGCCGGCTCGCGGCGTACGACGGAAGGTCCGCCTCCCTCCTCGGCCCCGCGGACGCCGAATACCAGCAGCTGTCGGCCACCACGCTGGACGGCGGCACGGAGGCGCTGGCCCGCTTTCCGCTCGCGGTTCCCGCGGCGGGGAAGCCGCTGCCGCTGGCGACGGGGGTCAATCCCGCCTGGTCCGACGCGCTGCGGAGCTTCGCGGCGGAAATCGTCTTCCCCGTCCTCGGGAGCGGGGAGGAATTGACGGACGAAGGGTGGGTGGCCGTTCGCGCCCGGTTCGCCGCGTACGAGGCATGGCTGGCCTCGAAGCCGGAAACGGCGGTCGAGAAGCTCGGGGAGGCGCGCCTGCGACGGATCCTCTCGGAGGACGGAATGGCGACCCTGCTCTCCCTCGTGGAGAGCGACAAGGCGGTGGAGCCGGAAATCGCGTCGATCCTGTCGGTCGAGCGGCTGCTGCGGTACTGCCGCGACCTGCACCTGCTGGTCAACAATTTCGTTTCCTTCCGCGACTTCTACACCCGCAAGGGGAAGGGGACCTTCCAGGCCGGCACCCTCTACCTGGACGGCCGCAGCTGCGACCTTTGCGTTCCCGTATCGGACGTCAACCGCCACGCGGCGATCGCCACGTTGAGCCGGGTCTGCCTCGTCTACTGCGACTGCACGCGGCGCGGGGGAGAGGAGAAGATGACCATCGCGGCCGGGTTCACGGCGGGCGACTCCGACTTCCTGATGGTCGGGCGCAACGGCGTCTTCTACGACCGGAAGGGGCGGGACTGGGACGCCACGATCGTCCGGATCCTGGAGCACCCGATCAGCATCCGGCAGGCGTTCTGGGCGCCCTACAAGCGGATGGCGCGCATGATCGGCGAGCAGATGCAGAAGGATGGCGCGCATGATCGGCGAGCAGATGCAGAAAGTCGCCGCGGCGCGATCGAAGGCGGCGGAAGATCGGGCCGCGCTGCAGGCGATCGCGTCGACGGGAAACATCGCCGCGGGGAAGCCCGTTCCGCCGGCGCCCCCGCCCTTCGACGTCGCGAAGTTCGCCGGCATCTTCGCGGCGATCGGCCTCGCCGTCGGCGCGATCGGGACCGCCCTGGCGTCGGTCGTGACGGGGCTGTTCCAGCTCCTGTGGTGGCAGATCCCGCTGGTCTTCGCGGGGCTGGGACTGCTCGTCTCCGGTCCCTCGGTGATCCTGGCGTGGCTCAAGCTGCGGAAGCGGAACCTGGGCCCCATCCTCGACGCCAACGGGTGGGCGGTCAACGCCCGCGCGAAGATCAACATCCCGTTCGGAGCGTCCCTGACCGCGGCCGCGCGCCTGCCCGAGAACGCCGAGCGGTCGATGGCCGACCCGTTCGCGGAGAAGAAACGTCCGTGGAAGCTCTACCTGTCGCTGGCGGCCGTCGCGGCCGTGTTCCTCTACCTGTGGCGGGCGGGGTACATCTCGCGCTGGTTTTAGGACAGGAGGGGGGACATCCGGACGAGCCGTTCCGCGAGACCGGACAGCTCCTCGCGGACCCGGGGGTCCAGCGCCCGGAGCCACCTGCGGGGGATCCCCGACAGCCCGTACCGCGCGCCGGCGATCGCGCCGGCGATGGCCCCCGTGGTGTCGGCGTCGTCCCCGCGGTTCACCGTCTTCACCAGGCACTCCTCGAACCCGCTTGTGGAAAAAAAGGCGGCGAACACGGTCCGGAGCGTGTCCGGAACGTACCCGGTCGCCTCGCCGTCGAATCCCTCGAACCGGAACTCCGGGTGGCGGGCGGCCAGCGACTCCGCCTCCGCGAGGAGCCCCCGCACGGGCGTCCCGAGGATCGCCCGCTGGATCATCCTCCCCACCGTCACGCAAGCGGCGTCCGAGAGCGGATGGTTGTGGGTGACCCGGGCCTGCTCGATCGCGAGCCGGGTGAGGCGTTCCTCGTCCCCGAGGGTGTAGAGCGCCACCGGGGCGACCCGCATCGCGCCGCCGTTCCCCGCATCCCGCTCGTTCCGCGGCGCCTCGGTCCGCCCCGTTTCGAGGTATCCGAGGATGCCGCGACGGCACGTCGCGCCGACGTCCGCGGGGTTTCCGGAGAGCCAGCCGGCGAAATTCTCGGCGATGTCGCGCACGTTCCAGCCGCCGCGCGCCGCGATGGCCCGCGCGACGCACAGGGTCATGTCCGTGTCGTCGGTCACCTGTCCGGGGACGAGCTTCAGCCACCCCCCGCCGACGATCTCCCGGTGGACCCCGAACGTCTCCCGGATCCGGTCCGGCTTCATGAACTCCGTGGTGGCGCCGAGCGCGTCGCCGACGGCCCCGCCGAGCAGGACCGCCCGGGACCGGCGGACGATCGTCTCCGCGTCCGGACGCCTCCCGCCTCGGGCCATCAGTAGCTCCGGACGGCCACTTCGTAGTCGCCGCCGATCACCAGCGTCTCCTCCTCCCGCCGGGGGAGAATCCCCGGGAGCAGGTCGGAGCGGAAGAAGACCTTCCCCTGCGGAACCTCGGCCACGAGGACCCGGCTGCCGAACTCCCAGGCGTGCTCCAGGCGCGAGGAAAACGAGCTCAGGTTGTTCAGCCGCACGACGTACCGGTTTTCGCCGAGCTCCTCCAGCACGCGGTGCTCGGCGAAATCGCGGACGCCGCGATACAGCGTGAGCGGCCCCCCGTCTCCCCGCCTTCCGAGCTCGTCCTGGACGAACTCGTAGAGAACGTCGAGCTGCGACTCCACCGCGTTGGAGCGGGCGCTCCCCCGCATCCATTCGGCGAGGTAGAGGAAGTAGCGGCCGGTCGCGACGCCGTCGATCGGCCCGGCGTGGAACGTGGGCGGGATGCCGAAACGGCTCTCGACCCACCCTTTCAGGACCGCGCCTTCCGGGGAGCTCGAATCGAGCATCCATCCCCGGAGGACGCGCAGGTAACTGTTCCGCAGGGCGCGCCGCCCGAGGCGGGAAGCTTCCTTGTGCCACGCGCCCACCCGGAAGACGACCCGCATGTAGTCGCGGAAGCACCGGGCCCGCTCGTCGGGATCGGCGAGGTCGGCGAGGCGGGAAAAGAGGGACCGGTGCGCGCGACGAACTCCCTGGATCTCGATCGGGAGGGGGTGGCGGTTGAACCGCGGCGACGCGATCACCCACGGGGGGTGGTCGCACCGGTTCACGGGGAGGACGGCGGATGCCATTCCGTCATGATACCACCGCCCCCCGCGGGCGGCTCCGGCCGGCGCGGCGCCGGCTACTTGACGATCTTCCAGGTGCCGTCCGGCTGGCGGCACGCGGTTCCGTACGCCTGCCGCTCCTCACCGCCGATCAGAACGGTCTGCTGGTACTCCCGGCAATACTGACCCCGCTCGGTCTTGTACGTCCGCTTCGGCGTGACGGTCCCGGAGTTTCCGCTGTCGGGGTTCCTCCACGACCGGGGTTCGTCCACCCGGTTGTTCTCCAGGGCGTACTGGGCGGTCCGCTGCATCTCGAGCTGGTCCGCCCGGTCGAGCGACTTCCCGATCTCCTGGCCGATCAGCACTCCGGCGACGGCACCGATCGCCGTGCCGACGACCCGCCCGGTTCCCCCCCCGAACTGGGACCCGATGACCGCGCCGCCGACGCCTCCGATGACCGACCCCGCCCCTTCCTTCGGCCCCATCGAGGCGCATCCCGCGAAAAGCAGCGAAAGCGCAACCGTTCCGGCGACCCAGGATTTCATGCCGTGTCTCCTTTCCTTTCTACCCTTTGGTTTTCCCCTCGAATTTCCGCTATGTTTGAATTAGACGGGCGGGAGGGGAAAAAGTTCATCGGTGAACGCGAAATTCCGAACAGGGAGTCCGGAGGGGGGTGGTCCCGCGGGTGGGGTGTCGTCCCTCCAGGCCCGGGTGTTCTTCCTCGTGGCGGCCACCTTTTCGAACATCTACCTCACGCAGCCGGTCCTTCCGGTGCTGCGGGAGGATTTCCGGGTCGGGGCGGCGCAGGCGTCCCTCACCGTATCCGCCGTGGTGTTCGGGATCGCGCTGGCGACGCTCCCCTTCGGGCGGCTGGCGGACCGGTTTCCGGCGAGGCCGATCATCCTGGCCGGAGGGACCGTGGCGTCGCTCTGCGGGCTCCTGTGCGCCGCGACGACGAGCTTCCCCCTGCTGGTCGCGGGGAGGTTCCTGCAGGGGCTGTTCTTCCCGTCCCTCACCACGTGCCTGGTCGTCTTCCTCGTTCGACGCCTCCCTCCGGAGCGGCTCAACGTCGCGATGGGCGCGTACGTATCGGCGACCGTGGCGGGGGGGCTCGGGGGGCGGCTGCTCGCCGGGTTCATCCACCCCCCGCTGCACTGGAGGTACGCCTTCGTGACCGCCTCCGTGATCCTGCTGGCGGCGACGCTGGACGCCGCCCGGTGGCTGCCGCGGGACGAGGAGCCTCCGGCGGCGGCGGAAGGGGACGCCGGGTTCGTCGCGCTGCTGTCCCGCCGCGGCCTGCTGCGGATCTTTTCCGTCGGAGCCGCCGCCTTCGGGGCCTTCTCCTCGGTCTTCAACTACCTGCCGTTCCACCTCGCGGGACCGCCGTTTCGCCTTCCGACCCAGTGGATCACCATGCTCTACCTGTCGTATCTCGTCGGGGTCGCCGTCGGCCCGCTGGCGGGACGGCTGGGGAACCGGTTCGGGAACGGAGCGACCATGGCGGCGGGGTCGCTGGTGTTCTCCGCCTCCGCCCTGCTGAGCCTGGTCCCGTCGATCCCGGCGATCGCGGCGGCGCTGTCGGGCACGTGCGCCGGGTTCTTCGTCGTCCACTCCGCCGCGGTGGGCGCGCTGAACCGGAAGCTCGAGGGCAGCCGGGGGCGCGCGAACTCGCTGTACGTCCTCTTCTACTACCTCGGCGGAGCGGCGGGGATCACGGTCTGCGGCCGCGCGCACCAGCGGGCGGGGTGGTCCGGGGTGGTCGTCCTGGTGGTCCTCTTCCTGCTGGTGCCGCTGGCCGCCGGGCTGCTCGAGTCGCGCGCGGAGCGGGGCGGGTTGGTATAGTATCCGACAGGAGGGTGCGGATGGTCCGGTTGACCGACGAACAGAAGATCGCCGTGGACATGGTGCGGAGGCTCGCGGAAAAGGAAATCCTGCCGAGAGCGAAAGAGCTGGACGAAAAGTCGCTCTTTCCCGAGCATGCCCTGAACCGGTTTTCGGAACTGGGGCTTCTGAACCCGCTGCTGCCCGCCGAATACGGCGGAGCCGGGATGGGCGTGCTGACGCTGGTCCTGATGCTGGAGGAAGTCGCCCGCGTCTGCGCTTCCACCGCCCTGCTGCTGATCGCCCAGACCGACGGCATGCTCCCGATCGTCCACGGGGGGAGCGCCGGCCTCCGGAAGAAGTACCTCACCCGTCTCGGCGGGGCCTCGAAGATCCTGACGGCCCTGGGCGCCACGGAGCCGTCGGCCGGGTCCGACCTGCTGGCGATGGAGAGCCGCGCCGCGCGGAAGGGGGACCGTTACGTCATCAACGGCCGGAAGTGCTTCATCACCAACGGCTCGGTGGCCGACCTCGTGGTGGTGTACGCCTACACCGATCCCGCGAAGAAGGCGAAGGGGATGAGCGCCTTCGTGGTGGAGAAGGGGACCCCGGGGCTGTCGTACGGACGCAACGAGTCGAAGATGGGGATGCGCGGCTCGGTCAACTCCGAGCTGTTCTTCGAGGACGTGGAGGTGCCGCTCGAGAACCGGATCGGTGAGGAGGGGGAGGGGTTCGCCAACCTCATGAAGACCCTCTCGATGAACCGCGTCTTCTGCGCGGCCCAGGCGGTGGGGATCGCGCAGGGGGCGCTCGACGAGGCGGTCCGGCACGCCCGCGAACGCGTCCAGTTCGGCAAGCCCATCGCCCACCAGCCGGTGATCCAGTCCATGGTCGCCGACATGGCGACCGCGGTTACGGCGTCGCGGCTCCTCGCCCGCGAGGCGGCGTCCCTGTTCGACGAGGGGGAGGAACGGCGGGGGGCGCTCCTCGGCGGGATGGCGAAGACCTTCGCCAGCGATACGGCGATGCAGGTGACCACGGACGCGGTCCAGGTCCTGGGAGGGTACGGCTACATGAAGGACCACAGCGTGGAGCGGATGATGCGAGACGCCAAGCTCACGCAGATCTACACCGGGACGAACCAGATCACGCGCCTGGTGACGGGCCGGTCGCTGCTGCTTTCCTGACCGCTCCTCCCCCCATCTTCAAAAACCGCCTGTTCGAGTAGGGAGCCGGCGAAAAACTATCCTTCCGGACGGTGAATGTCCGGTCCGCCGTTGTTAGCGTTCTGTCATGCCCGATTCCATCGAACAGAAAAACAGGACAGGGAAGGGGAAAGGTACCGCCCCGCCGAATGGGCGTAGCGGATCCTTTTCCCAAGATGGGTAATGTTGCCGGCGGATAGCGGAAACAAAAGGAAATTCGTGGAAGACAGATGGTTCAAGGATTTCGGAAACGGTCCGGCCCTCAAGGGAGGGCGGTGCCGGGGATGCGGCAAGATCAGTTTCCCCATGAAACCTGTCTGCCCGGCCTGTTTCGGTTCGGAGCAGCAGGAGATTCCATTGAGCAATAAAGGGAAGCTCCACACATTCGCCCTGTCCCACATGGGGCCGCCGGGAATGGAGGTGCCTTACCTCATCGGGTTCGTCGACCTGCCGGAGGGGATAAAACTCTTCTCTCTCCTGACGGAATGCGAGCCTTGGGAGGAGGCGCTGAAAGTGGACATGGAAATGGAAATGGTTGTGGAAACGATCCGGCGTGATGAAGAAGGAACCGAAATCGTCGGTTACAAGTTCCGGCCTGTCCCGGAGAGATGTTCATGAGGGATGTGGCCATCGTCGGGATCGGAGGGACCCGGTTCGGCAATTACGGAGACCGATCGATCCGGGCATTGGGCGAGGAGGCATGCATCAAGGCCATCCGGGACGCCGGAATGAAACCTCGGGACATCCAGCTGGCCTACGCCGGGAACTTCGCGCAATGGGAATGGGGCCAGGGCCTGTTGATCGGGCACGCGGTCCTGCGGGAATTGGGTCTCACGCAGATTCCGATCACACGCGTGGAGAACGGCTGCGCCACGAGGTCCAACGCGTTCCGCGAGGCCTGGTACAAAGTCGCGACCGGTGCCTGCGATATCGCCTTGGCGTTCGGGGTGGAACAGATGACGGTCGTCGGGTCGGAAAAAATCCTCAGCGTGTTCATGGGCAGACAGCATGCGGAACGCGACGGCGAAATGGGCAACTCCGCACCGGGTCTTTTCGCGCTCCTTGCACGAAGGCACATGGAAGAGTTCGGCACCACCCGGGAACAAATGGCCATGGTGGCAGTCAAGAACCGGAAATACGGGGCACTCAATCCCGAGGCGCAACGGACCAGGGCCGTCACGGTGGAAGAGGTCCTGAACGATCGGATGATCTGCGATCCCCTGACTCTCTCCCAATGCTGCCCCCGGGGGGACGGCGCCGCGGCGGTGGTGCTGGCGGCGGAAGGTATCGCACGGCGGTACACCTCGACTCCCATCCGTATCGCCGCATCGGTCCAGGTTTCGGGGACCTACCCGGACGACCGGAGCTACACATTCTTCGACACGGACGTGCGGGCGGCAGCCGCCGCGTACCGGATGGCAGGTCTTGGTCCGGAGGACATCGATCTGGCGGAGGTGCACGACTGTTTCAGCGTCGCGGAGATCGTCCATTACGAGGACCTCGGGTTCTGCAGCAAGGGGGAAGGCGGCCGATTCGTCGAGGAAGGGTCCTCCGAAATCGGCGGAAAGACACCGGTCAACACGAGCGGAGGTCTGCTCTCCAAGGGGCATGTGATCGGCGCGACCGGGATCTCGCAGATCATCGAGCTGGTCCGGCAGCTTCGGGGACAGGCGGGCGAAAGGCAAGTGGAAGGCGCCCGGGTCGCCCTCCAACACAACGGCGGCGGGTTCATCCATACGGATACCGCCAGTTGCTTCATCCACATATTAAGAAAATAGGCCGGACGGGGGAAAACCGTGTCGACGAACGTTTCCGAGCGGGCATACCGGAACATGGAGATGGAATCGATCCTGAACTCGCGGGAGATGCGGGGGATCCAGCTCGAAAAGCTGAAGAGGCTTGTGACCCGACTCTACGAGGGGAAGCCGTATTGGCGGGAGAGGATGAAAAGGGCAGATGTCAGGCCGGGCGACATCAAGACCCTGGAAGACTTCGCCAGGAGGATTCCGGTGTTCGACAAGGTCCAGCGCCGGAAGCTGTCGGAGGAATGCGGGATGGACATGGCCAAGGTTGTGGACCTGACCATCGGCGTCCCCATGGACAGGCTGGTCCTGATGGCCGCGACGTCGGGCACGACCGGCGAGCCGACCCCTTACCCGATGACCGCCTTCGACATCGAATGGCTTTCGACGAACCTCGCCCGCATGCTGTGGCGGGTCGGCGTCCGCCCCGGAGACCGCCTGATCCACGGGTTCGGCCTCAGCATGTGGCTGGCGGGCGTGCCGTACGCCCAGTTCTTCGAGCGGAGCGGGGCATGCGTTTTTCCCGTGGGGGCGGAAGGAGGGACCGAGAGGATTCTCCGGTTCGCGAGCATGTTCAAGGCCAATGTCCTCGCGTGCACCCCGTCCCTGGCCGAGCACCTGATCGCGAAGGCGCCGGAGGTCCTGGGGAAGGAGGTCGGGACGCTGGGGATCAAGAGGCTCATCTGCGGCGGCGAGCCGGGGGCCGGCATCCCGGAGGTCCGCAGGAAGCTGGAGTCGGCGTACGGGGCGCGTCTCTCCGATACCGGGGCAGGGTTCGGAATCTCCTGCGACCATGCCGAGTACCAGGGCATGCACCACGTGGCCGACGACACCGTCCTCTTCGAGCTGGTCGACCCCGACACGTACGAGCCCGTGCCGTTTGAAGACGGTGCCCGTGGAATGCCGGTATTCACCACATTGGAGGGCGAGGGGTTCCTGTGGTTTCGCGAGACCATCGGCGACGTATGCCAGGTCTTCACCGAGCCGTGCCCGTGCGGTGCAACCGGTTTCCGGTACCGGATCGTGGGCAGGTCAGACGACATGCTCAAGGTCAAGGGGATCATCGTCTATCCCGCCGCCATCGACGGCGTGATCACCGGGTTCACCCCCCGGGTCACCGGGGAATTCCGGATCGTCCTTGACGAGCCGCCGCCACGGGTGGTCCCGCCGTTGAAGCTCCGGGTCGAGCACGGGGAGGGCGTATCGGCCGGGGACCTCCCCACCTTGGCGCGGGAGATCGAGGAGAAAATGAAGAGCCGGCTGAAAATTACTCCAAACATACAGTGGGTGGCCCCGGGGGCCCTGGAACGGTCCATGAACAAGACGCGGTTCATCGAGAAGGCTTACGAGAAATAACAATTTCGGTCGGACCTTGAAGGAGGATTCGGGATGCCGGCGATTTATACGAACGCATGGTACGAGGCGATGGTTACGTTCGCGAACGGTCAGAAGGACCTGTCGAAGAAGCTTCCGAAGGGGGAGTGGCGTTTCGCGGTGGAGCTTACGGGGGACGGAGCACTTCTTCATCCGTTTCGTGGACGGGAAGGTGGCGGAGTGCCGGGAGTGCGCGGAGGCGGTTCCGGGGAAGCAGCTGAACTACCGGATCATGGGTCCCGCCCATGTTTTCGAGGGGGTGGCGGCGGGGATCGTGGACCCCGTGGACGCGGGGCTTGGCGGTGCGCTGCAGATCCGTGGCGACATGCGGTTCCTGATGCAGAACGCGGAGATGGCGAACGTGATCTTCGAGATCTACAAGCAGAGCGGCCTGACGGATTGGCCGAAGGGGAAGCCGCCGTACGCGGGGGCATAGGCGGTTCCTGCATGGGGGCGTCCGGGAACCCAAAGACGAAGGGAAGGGGAGAACACGGGGATGGAACGAGAGACCTACGATGCCATCGTGATCGGCGCGGGGCACAACGGCATGGCGCTGTCGACCTACCTGGGCAAGAGCGGGTGGCGCGTGCTGGTGCTGGAGAGGCGATACGAGGAGGGGGGTGGGCTGACGACCGAGCATTATACGCAGGCCGGGTTTTTACATAACCTCCACAGCAACTACCACACCTTCGTGGGCCTATGCCCGGTCTACGACGACCTGGAGCTGGTCGGGGGCGGCGACGGAGTCTCGTACGGTCATCCGCCGGTCCAGATGGGGTCGATCTTCCGTGACGGGACGGCGCTGACGATCCACACGGACATGAAGAAGACGCACGCTTCCATGAGCCGGTTCAGCGTGAAGGACGCGGACACCTTCGGGCGGCTGTACAGGGAGGTCAAGGGGTTCCAGGACCTGATGATCAAGACGCTGATGTACGCCCCCCCGGTCGACCTGAACGACATCACGAAGGCCCTGGCGACGTGGAAGGTGGAGGAGAAGACGGAGTTCTTCCGCGCGAAGAACCGTACGCTGTCGGTCAACGACTTCCTGAACAAGCACTTCGAGAACGAGAAGGTCAAGACGGCGCTGGCGTTCCACGCGGCGGTGTGCGGTTACTACACGGACGTGCCGGGGCTGGCGGTGTCGTTTCCCTTCATGCTGGGGAAGATCGACAACTGGAAGATCTGCATCGGGGGGTCGCACCGGCTGGCCCATTCCCTGTGGCGGCAGATGCGCCGGAACAACGTGCTCCTTCTGCCGGCCTCCCCGGTGAGCGAGATCCTGGTGAAGGACGGCCGGGCGTCCGGGGTGCGGCTATCCGACGGCCGGGAGTTTTACGCGGAGAAGCTGGTGGCCAGCAGCGTGGACCTGGAGCAGACGTTCAAGAAGATGCTGCCGCCGGGGGCGGTTCCCAAGAAGGTGATGGAGGCGGTGGATCGGTACGAATACCAGGACGGATCGCTGTTCTCGGTCCACCTGGCGTTGGACCGGGTCCCCACGTACAAGGCGGCGGCGTTCGATCCGGACATAAACCGGGCGTGGGTGTTGAACATGGGGTACGAGCGCCTGGAGGACTTCAACGAGGACTGGAAGGCGATCCGCGCCGGGCAGGTGCCTCCGAAGCCGAAGCTCAACGCGGCGTTCAACTCGCTGTTCGATCCCACGGACGCTCCGGAGGGGAAGGCGACGGGGCTGTTGCGGGTGTTCGCGCCCTTCGGGATCGACGGGAAGGGAGCCGGGGCGTGGGCGACGGGGTTCAAGGACGTCTACGCCCGGCGGTGCGTGGAAACGCTGCTGGAATAATGCGAGGGGTTCGGGGAGGGGGAGATCCTGCAGGCGCGTCCGTACACGCCTCTGGACACGTCGGAGAAGCTCACCAACATGGTCCGTGGGGACTGGATGGTCGGAAAGATCGCCCCCTCCAACCTGTTGGCCGAGCGGCCCTCCAGGGAGCTCTCCGAGTACCGGACGCCGGTGAAAGGGCTGTACCTGTGCGGCTCCTGCACGCACCCGCACGGGTTCATCACCTTCGGTCCGGCC
>JACRNP010000008.1 GCA_016234845.1 Deltaproteobacteria bacterium
CGAGGAATCCGTAGGGCTCTTTTACCGCTCTCTGTAACCTTTCCCCAGCAGGTACAACTCGAAGGACTCTTTACGCGTCGCCTCGGGCCGGACGCGGCGGAGCTCGGCGAAGAACGGCTTGAGCTCCCGGTAGACCGCGTCGGACTCCGCGCCGCCGAAGATCTTGGCGAGGAACGTGCCGCCTTCGCGCAGCGTCTCCCTGGCCAGCGCGAACACCGCGCGCACCAGGTCGGCCGAACGCGCCTGGTCGGTGAAGGTGCTGCCGGTGGTATTGGGGGCGGCGTCGGAGACCACCGCGTCGGCCTTCCCGCCGAGGAAGGTCGAGAGCTCCGGCGGCAGGGACGGGTCGGTCAGGTCCCGCTGCCAGAACCGGAAGTTCTCCCCGGCGATCGGTTCCACCGGGAGCAGGTCGACCGCGGCGACCTTCCCCCGATTCCCCACCCGTTCGAGGATCACCTGGCTCCACCCTCCCGGGGCCGCGCCCGCGTCGATCACCCGGTCTCCGGCCCGGATCGCCTTCTCCTTCGCGACGATCTGCGAAAGCTTGAACGCGGCGCGGGAGCGATACCCTTCCTTTTTCGCCTGGCGGTACCAGGCGTCCTTGCGGTCGTACATGCCCCTTATGGTATCCTTGTGCCCGTCAGGAGGGAACGGCCATCGACATCGACGGCGTATTTCGGTACCTGGGCAACGATCTGCGCAAGGTCGAACGGGCGCTCGTCTCCAACCTGAAATCCCCCGTTCCGCTCATCCCGGTCGTCGGCAGGCACATCACCCTGTCCGGCGGGAAACGGATCCGCCCGGCCGTCCTGCTGCTGTGCGCGGACGCATGCGGCTACCGGGGCCCGCGCAGGACCGTGATGGCCGTGGTGACGGAGTACATGCACACGGCGACGCTTCTTCACGACGACGTCGTGGACCTGGGAACCGTCCGGCGCGGGAAGCCCGCGGCCAACATCCTGTTCGGAAACTCCGTGAGCATCCTGGTCGGCGACTTCCTCTTCGCCCGCGCCTCCCAGCTCATGACGGAGGACGGCGACATCGACGTCCTCGGGATCTACGCGCGGACGCTTGTCTCCCTTTCTGAAGGGGAGGTGCTGCAGCTGATGAAGACGCGGGACGCGGGGATGACGGAGGAAGAGTACCTGACGGTCGTCTTCTGCAAGACCGCCTCGTTGATCGCCGCCGCCAGCGAGACCGGCGCCGTCCTCGCCGGCGCCGACCCCGCCGTCCGCAAGGCGATGTTCGGTTTCGGGAAATCGATCGGGATCGCCTTCCAGCTCGTGGACGACATCCTCGACTACACGGGGACGGAGAAGGAGCTGGGGAAACGTCCGCTGCAGGACCTCCGGGAGTGTAAAGTCACCCTTCCGCTCCTCCACGCGCTTCGGGAGGCGGACGCAGGGGACCGCGAGCGCGCGCGTCGCGCGCTGGCGAAGAAGGAGCCCGCGGAGCGCGACGTCGCCTTCCTGTCCCGGCTCGTGGACCGCAGCGGAGGGATCGCCTACGCGGCGTCCCGGGCAAGAAGCCACGTCCGGCGCGGAAAACGGTACCTCGAAACCCTTCCCGATTGCCGCGCGCGGGAGGCCCTGGCGACGCTTTCCGACTACGTGGCATCCCGCACGGCGTGATCCGTATCGATTTGTGACCCATCCTTACGGATGGGCTCGTTTTTCTCTTGCCAGTTATATGTCATTTGGTATTAATTAACGTATAACTTTGCGGGAAGCGGTCGCGGAGCGTTCACTCCAGTCGAAGGGGGGGTCCGATGCGCAGGAGGAACCGGGAGGGATTCACGCTCATCGAGGTGGTCGCCGTGGTGGCGGTCATCGCCATCCTGGCGGCGGTCCTCACGCCGTACATCACGAAATACATCGACGACTCCAAGATCGCCAAGTCCCGGAACGAGGCGCAGGTCATCGGCGGCGCCCTCACCAACTTCTACAAGGACGTGGGGCAGTGGCCGAACCGGAACCCGGTGAGCGGGGCGGTGACGACCGTGCTCTACACCGGCGCCGCGATCCCCACCAGCTACGCCAACTTCGTCGCCGGCGCCGGCGCAGGCGCCGGGTGGAACGGCGCGGCGGGGAACCTCGACAACAACCTGCTGATCAACGGCGCCACCGGCAACCTGTACCCTCCCGCGGGGGACCTCCGGTGGAAAGGCCCCTACATCTCCGTGGCGCTCCCGCTCGACCCGTGGGGCCGCCCGTACCTCCTGAACGTCGCGGCGACCGGTCCGCTCTGGGTGATCTCCGCGGGCCCGGACCAGCGGATCAACACCCGCAACATCGACAACGTGGTCGCGGGCGACGACATCGGGTTCCGTGTACGATAGGGAGACGACATCGATTCCCAGGGAAGCCGAAGCCCGAGTCTTCGGCTTTTTTTTTAGCCGGCCCCGGGTGACCTGCCGGTGAGCGGCGGCACGGGCCGGAGTCCCGGGGAGCAGAGCCCCCCGAAGCGGAAGATGCTCGGGGAGAGGCTGATCGACGCGGGTCTCGTCACCCACGACCAGCTCGACCTCGCCCTGCGCGAGCAGAAGCGGACCGGGGAGCGCGTCGGCGAGATCCTCATCAACCTCGGTTTCGTCACCCAGGAGCAGATCTCCGCGGTCCTCGCCTCGCAGGCCGGGGTCGCCTTCATCCAGCTCGACAGCTACCTCATCGAGGCGGCGGCGCTCAAGGCCATCCCGGAAGCGATGGCGCGTCGCCACAAGATGATCCCGATCCTCCTCGAGCCGCCCCGGCTCACGATCGCCCTCGCCAACGTCTTCGACGTCCTGGCGATCGACGAGGTGCAGCGTCCACCGAGAGCGGCATCCTGGCGGCGATCGACCAGTACTACTCGGGCGGCATCTCGATCGAGGAGATCGTCCAGAAGTCGATCCGGCAGGTGGAGTCGGGCCGCCTCTCCGAGGCGGACCAGGCGGCGGGCGCGCCGATCATCCGCCTCGTCGACCAGATCTTCCTCTCCGCGGTGCAGGAGGCGGCGACCGACATCCACATGGAGCCGGAGGAGCGGATCTTCCGGCTCCGGTTCCGCGTCGACGGGAAGCTGCGGATGGGGCCGTCGCTGCCGAAGATGCTCCAGCCGGCGGTCACCGCCCGCGTCAAGATCCTCTCCGCGATGAACATCGCGGAGACCCGGCAGCCTCAGGACGGGAAGATCAACTTCTTCGTCGGGAAGCGGAAGATCGACCTCCGCGTTTCCACGCTTCCGACGGTCCACGGGGAGAACCTCGTCCTGCGCGTTCTCGACAAGTCGAAACTGGTCCTCGGGCTGGAATCCCTCGGATTCGACGAGAAGACCTTGGCGCGGCTGCGCAAGGCGATCGAGAGCCGGAACGGGATCGTCACGGTGTGCGGCCCGACCGGATCGGGGAAGACCACGACGCTGTACTCCGCCCTCTCCTACATCAACGGCCTCGACCGGAGCATCATCACGCTCGAGGACCCGGTGGAGTACGAGCTGCCGATCATCCGGCAGTGCCAGATCAACGTGAAGGCGGGCCTGACGTTCGCCTCGGGGCTCCGCTCCATCCTGCGCCACGATCCCGACGTCATCCTGGTGGGAGAGATGCGGGACTCGGAGACCGTCGAACTCGCCGTGCGCGCGGCCCTCACGGGGCACCTGGTCTTCTCCACCCTCCACACGAACGACGCGGCGGGTGCGATCCCGCGCCTGATCAACATGGGGCAGGAGCCGTTCCTCGTGGCGTCCTCGCTGCGGGCGATCATCGGGCAGGCGCTGATCCGCCTCAACTGCCCCGCGTGCCGGGAGGAGTACAAGCCGTCGCCGGAGACCATCGAGCGGGCGGGGCTTCCGCAGGAGTCGATCCACGGGATCTTCCTGCGCGGGAAAGGGTGCGACCAGTGCGGCCAGACCGGTTTCCGCGGCCGCGTCGGCGTGTACGAGCTCCTGGAGGTCACCCCGGAGATCACCCGGCTGGTGATGAAGCGGGCCAACAGCCAGGACCTGCTCGAGGTCGCGACGTCGGAGGGGATGACCACGATGCGCGAGGACGGGGTCGCCAAGGCGATGCGCGGCCTGACGACGCTCGAGGAAGTCGTGCAGCTGACGTAGCCCGTCCAGGGGAGACCTTCGTGGCGCGATACGAATACAACGCGGTCGACGACTACGGCAAGAAGGCGCGGGGGACGATGTCCGCCGGCGATCCGGGCTCCCTGCGGGAAGCCCTCGCCGCGATGGGGCTGCACCTGGTCTCCTCCCGCCCGATCGCGGACGGCGGGGGCTCCGCGCTGCTGCGGAAGAAGGTGAAGCGCCAGGACCTGATCGAATTCACGTACCACATGAAGACGCTGATCGGCGCGGGCGTGCCCCTGGTGAGCGCGCTCTCCGACGTCGCGGAGCAGGCGACCAACCTGGCGTTCCGGGAGGTGCTGCGGGACGTGCGCCGCAACGTGCAGTCCGGTACGACGCTTTCCGGGGCGTTCGCCCTGCACCCGGAAGTGTTCCCGGAGGTCTTCGTCTCCATCATGCGCTCGGGTGAGGTGACCGGGAACATGGACGGGGTCCTGGACGACCTGAACCGGTTCCTCACGTGGCAGGAGGAGCTCGGCAAGACGATCCGCCAGGCGACGTACTATCCGGCGACCGTCGTCTGCATGGTCGGCGGGCTGATCGTCCTCCTCTTCACGTTCGTCTTTCCCCGTTTCCTCTCCATCTTCAAGGGGGCGGCGATCGACCTCCCCCTTCCGACGCGGATGGTGATCGCGATCAGCGAGTTCTTCCGCGACTACGGGCTGTACCTGCTCGGTTGCCTCGTCCTGGGGATCGTCGGGCTGAAGCTGTACCGGCGCACGGAGGCCGGACGCCTGCGGATCGACGGGTGGAAGCTCAGGATCCCCCTCGTCGGGGAAGTGATCCGGGCGATCGAGATGAGCCAGTTCTCCCACTTCACCGCATCCCTGTTCCGCGCCGGGGTCGAGATGACGCAGGCGCTCGCGGTGGTGGAGAAAGTGATCGGCAACCGGGTGATCGCCGCCGTGGTCCGCGACGCGCGCGACGAGCTCATCGCCGGGGGCGGACTGTCGGTGGCGCTCCGCAAGTCGGGGGAATTCCCCCCCATGGTCATCCGCATGGTGTCGGCGGGGGAGTCCTCCGGAAGCCTGGACGACACGCTCGAGAACGTGTCGAAATATTACGACCGGGAGGTCCCGGCCATCGTCAAGAAGACCTTCGCGATCCTCGAACCGGCGATGACGCTGATCCTCGCCGTCGTGGTGCTCGGCGCCGCGCTGTCGTTCTTCCTCGCGCTCTACAAGATGGTGGGTTCGATGGGGGCGACGAAATGACGGCCCGCCGCCGGGAAACGCGGGGGTTCACGCTGATCGAGGTGATCGTGGTGATCGCGGTCGTCTCCATCCTCGCGTCGATGGCGGTCCCGTTCGTCGCGAAGATCCTCGACCAGTCCCGGGAGGAGGCGACCCGGAAGCAGATGGAGGAGATGCACCGGGCCATCATGGGGGACCCGAAGGCCCCGACCATCGGGTACCTCGCGGACATGGGAAGGCTTCCGGTGACGCTCGCGCAGCTGAACACCCAGGGGACCCAGCCGGGCGTGACGACGGTGCCCCCCCCGACCGGCCTGGGGATCGTCCGGTACGGGTGGCAGGGGCAGTACGTGAACGTGGGATTCAGTCCCGCGGCGTACCTGACCGACGGGTGGGGGACGAACCTCGCGTACAACAGTCCCGGCGCCGGGCAGATCCGCAGCGCCGGGGCGGACCGGGTGCTCGGAACATCGGACGACATCACCTATCCGTCCTCCGCCGTGGTGGCCACCGGGAGATTGCTGGTCAACCTGTACGTGTGGCGGACCGACAACACGACGAGCCAGTACGTGCTGAATCCCCAGCCGGCGTCGTTCCCGGGGATGCAGTTGAACGTCCGCGTCGACTACTCCAACAACGGTGTCCGGTCGGCGGCGCCGCTTTCGGCGGGGATCCCCCCCGGCCCCCTGGGGCCCCCCTACGTCCTCGGACCCACCCATGCGGGATTCCACGAGGTGATCGCCACGTGCACCTTGCCGCCGAACCCGCAGGTCGGCGGCCAGGCGGTGGCGTACGTCCCGGAGAACAATCAGCAGGCGCAGCTGAACCTGTATCTGCGATGAAGGGGTAGGAGCGCATGGGCCGGATGCTGGCGATCGAGATCTCCCCGAAGGTGAT
This sequence comes from Deltaproteobacteria bacterium, assembly GCA_016234845.1. Taxonomy (NCBI): domain Bacteria; kingdom Pseudomonadati; phylum Myxococcota; class Myxococcia; species Deltaproteobacteria bacterium. The sequence continues at coordinate 6,195 of JACRNP010000008.1, forward strand.
CCGGGCGATCGAGTACCAGCCGGGCGAGCGCCCGGTTCGGATCTACCGTGCGGCCGTCACCGAGCGGCCCGGCGGGGAGCCGGCGGCGGTGGGACAGTTCCTTCGCGACTTCCTCGCGCGGAGCGGCTTCACGGCGAAGACCGCCATGGTGACCTACCTCGGGCCGGTGATCGAACACAGGATCTACACCATTCCGCCGGTCACCGGGGACACCCGCGACGAGCTTCTCCGCGGGAAGATCGCGCAGGAGACGCAGACCGCGGTCGCGGAGCTGCGGGTGACGGGCGAGGTCGTCGGGAAGGTCACGGAGCAGGGGTATGAACGTCACGAGGTGATGACGCTCTACACCCCGGAGTTCGAGATCCGGCGGCTCGTCTTCCTGCTGGTGGAAGCGGGGCTGACGCCGGTCCGGGTCATCTCGATTCCGGTCGCTCTCGCGGGGCTGCACCCCGCCGAAGCCGCGGACGAGCTGTGCGGGTTCCTCCACGTGGAGCCGTCCCGGTGCGTGATCTCCGTTTCCGGAACGGGCAAGCTGCGATTCGCGCGGGAGTTCGGGCTGGAGCGGCCGACCGGCGCTCCGGCGCCTGCGGGGACGGAGTACGGGACGATCGACCTCGGAGGCGGAGGCGGCGATTCGCCCCCGCCGCCTTCCGAACAGGAGATGTACGCGGAGCGGCTGGTCACGGAGCTCACCCGGTCCCTCCTCTACTTCCGCCAGATTTCCCGCGGGGGGAGCGTCACCCGCCTCTACTGGAGCGGCGATCCGCCGCCGCAGGAGGCGAAGCGGCTGATCTTCGAGCGGCTGAAGCTCGAGGTGGCGACCCACCCCGCGGCTTCCGCCGCGACGTTCGACGGCGGGGTCGACGGGGACGCCGCCGTGCTCGGAGCGGCCGTCGGGATGGCCGCCGCCGAGTGGGCGGAGGGACGCGTCAACCTGCTGCCGGCGGAATACCTGCAGCGGAAGGAGCGGCGGGGGAGCCTCATCGCGGTGGCCGTCATCCTCGCGGTGTTCTGGGCGGCGAACGCGGGGCTCTACATGGGGCTGCGGAACGCTTCGATGCGGTACCGGGACGCGTTGGGCGGCTCGCAGGCGATCAGCAGGAGCACGGAGGCGTCCCGGCAGGACGTCTCCCGGTGGATGTCGCTCAAGGCCGCGCTGGACCGGGCGGAGAGGGGGGAGCAGCAGTACGCAACTCCGTTCACCCGCTGGAAGGGGCTGCTCGGCGCGCTGGGGAGCGCCGTCCCGCCGGAAATGCGTTTCCTCTCCGCCACGTTCACGCCCTCCGAACCGGGCGACGTCGGCGCGGCGGCGGGCCGCGCGGAGGTCCGGGGAATCGTGACGGCGGGGACGCCGGCCGACGCGCAGAGGAAGGTGAACGCATTCCTCTCCGCCGTGCGCGCCCAACCGGTGGCGGCGGATGCCGGGTACTCCATCCTCGAGGTCCGGCCGCGCGACGAGGAAGCGGGCGGCGGGTGCGAGCAGGAGTTCTTCCTGAACTTCACGATGCGGGAGCGGTAGGAGATGCGGATCAACCTCTGGAAGAAGGAAGGAATCCTTCCCCTGCTCCTCGGAGTGTTCGCATTGGGCGCGGCGTCGTACTTCCTCCTGTTCGCTCCGGAGCTGCGCACGATCCGGGAACTCAAGGCGGAGATCGCTGTGAAGGATTCCGAGGTCGGGGAGGCGCTGAAGCTCCGGGCGATGGTCGCCGCGTCCCGCGCCGGCGAGGGGGCGAAATGGGAGCAGCGGCTCCGCCTGTGGAACGAGCGCGTCCCGACCGCCCCCGAAACGGAACGGCTTCTGGCGGAGGTGGGGGAGCTGGCCGTGCGGCACAACCTGAAGGCGTTCGGCCTCGCGCCGGCGGTGGCCGACCCGTCGACCGCGCCGGGGGCTCCCCCGGCCGAGGCGGAGCGGAAGGGGCCGGCCGGCATCGGCGGGGAGCGGATGGTGGAGAGCCGGTACCGCGTCTCGTTCCGTTCCTCCTACCGGGACCTCGCGGAATTCCTGGACGCGATGCCGAAGACGCGGCGTTTGCTCACGGTGCGTTCCGTGACGGTCAGGGAGAAGTCCGACGCCATGCTGGCGACGGTGGAATTCTCGGCCTGGCACCGGGTGATCCGATGAGGCCGATCCGGGAACTGATGCAGGACAAGCGGGTGGCCGGAGCGCTCGCGGCGGTCGCGCTGGTGTTCGTCGCCTACCGGGTGTTCCAGTCGACGGGTTCTTCGCCGCCGCCGGCCGGGCAAAGCGCCGATGCCCCGGCTCCTCCCGCCGCGACGGAGCCGCCGCCCGCCGCGTTCGAACCGGTCGCCGCCCCGCCGTCCGCGGAATTTCCTCCCGGGTGGTCCGGACCGGCGTGGACGTGGGAGCGGAACCCGTTTCTTCCTCCCGCCCGGGAGAGGATCCCCGGGAGAGCGGGCGGAGCGGTCAACGGCGGGGAAGCGCGCCCTGCGGCCGCCGGAACGGACGGCACCGTTCCGGAGCTCCGGGGAACCGTGGTCAGCCGGGAATCATCGATGGCCATTTTCGGGAACCGGCTGATTCCCGTCGGGGGGACGATCGGGGAGTGGACCCTCGTTGCGGTCGACCCGTACCGTGTATCGCTCCGCAAGGGGAGCGAGATCCGGGTGCTGGAACTGTACAGGCAGTAAGGGACGACTCGAGCGGGAAGCGGGCGTCCGGAGGGAAAGGAGGTTCGACGGTGAAAACCCTGGTAGTTGCCGTGATCGGCCTGACGGCGGTGGGCTTCGGATGTGCGAAGTCCCAGGTGGTCCGGAAATCGCCCCCTCCGCCGGTGACGGTGGCGCGGGAGGCCCCGCCGGCCGCGCCGGCGCCCGCCGCGTCCGCCGCGAAGCCGTCTCCGCTTCCCGATGCGCCCGTGGAGGGGGTCGAGGAGGCACGTCGGTCCCCCGCCGAGTTCCGCAAGCCGTCGCGGCGGTACACCCTCGTGATGACGGGGGCCGACGCGCGGGAGCTGTTCCTGTCGCTGGCGCGGGAGAACGACTTCAACCTCGTCCTTTCGCCGGAGGTGGGCGGGACGGTGACGCTCGACATCAAGGAGGCGACCGCGGAGGAGCTGATGGACGAGGTGTGCGGGATGCTCGGCTGCCGGGCGGCGTTCACCGGGAACACGGTTCGGGTCGCCCCCGCGAAGCGGCACACGCGGGTCTTCCCCGTCGACTACCTGCTCACGGGCCGCACCGGCCAGGGGTCGCTCATGGCGTCCACCTCCGCCACCGGCAGCAGCACCGGCGCGTCGAGCGAGAGCCAGAGCACGAACAGCGTCACGACGGAGGAGAAGGGGGATTTCTGGGGCGGGCTGGCCGAGGAGGTCGGGGCGTTCCTCTCCCCCGGCGGCGGGAAGGTGATCGTCAACCGGACCGCTGGGACCGTCACGGTGACCGACTACCCGGAGAACCTCGAGCAGGTCGCGCGCCACCTCCGGGGGCTCGAGGCGCGGGTCCGCGCGGGGGTCGTGATCGAGGCGAAGATCTTCGAGGTGACCCTGGACGACGAGACGAAGTACGGCATCGACTGGTCCGCGCTGCCGGACCTCTCCTCCCTTTCCCTCTCGGGGTCGCTCTCCGCCGGGGCGGCCGCAACCCAGTCCCTCTCCACCGGGGCGACGGCGATCCAGATCGGAGTGGCCGGTTCGAAGTTCAACGCGTTCCTGGACGCGCAGGCGAAGGCGGGGAACCTGAACGTCCTCTCCGCGCCGAAGGTGTCCACCCTGAACAACCAGAAGGCGATCATCCGGATCGGGCGGCAGGACGTGTTCTTCCGGGCGATCGTCACCCCCGCCAGCACGACCTCCGCCGCCTTCACGACGTTCACCCCCGACAGCGTCACCGAGGGAATCGTCTTGAGCGTGACGCCGCAGATCGGGCAGGACGGGCGGATCATGCTGTCCATCCACCCGTCGATCACGGAAAAGGTCGGGACCGCGACCGCGCCGGACAGGAACACCGCGCCGATCCTCGACATCCGGGAGACGAACACGGTGGTCTCCGTGGCGGACGGGGAGACGGTCTTCATCGGAGGGCTCATGCAGGAACGGACGCAGGAGACCGTCACATCGGTCCCGATCCTGGGAGACATCCCGTACGTCGGGGCGCTGTTCCGGTCGAACGATCAGACGAAGAAGAAGACCGAGCTGGTGATCCTCATCTCGCCGCGGGTCATCCGGACGACGGAGGGTGCGGAGGTCGCCGCCGCGGAGCGGGAGCGGCTGGAGAACCTTACGCGCGGGCATCGGATCGGAGGGCGGCCGTGGCTGTACGGCACGGAGGGGGAGCGGGAAACGCTCCGCCCCTGGAACTGACATGTACGAGGAATACTTTCGCCTGAAGGAGAAGCCGTTCTCGCTCACGCCGGACCCGGAGTTCCTCTTCCTGTCCGACAGCCACCAGCAGGCGCTCGAGCACCTGCTCTTCGGCCTGGAATCGGGAGAAGGGTTCATCGTGGTCACCGGCGATATCGGCGTCGGGAAGACCACCGTGTGCCGCGCGCTGCTCCGCCGGATTCCGGAGCGGTTCACGACGGCCCTGGTCGTCAACACCCTCCTCACCGAGAAGGAGCTGCTCCGCACGATCCTCGGCGATTTCGGCGTGGATGTGCCCGACGGGACGCGGAAGGACCTCCTGGACGCGTTGAACCGCTTCCTGCTCGCCGAGGCGGCGGCCGATCGGCGGCCGGTCCTCATCATCGACGAGGCGCAGAACCTAGCCGCCCCGCTCCTGGAGCAGGTCCGCCTGCTCTCGAACCTGGAGACCGAGAAGCGGAAGCTCCTCCAGATCGTCCTGTTCGGCCAGAGGGAGCTGCAGGAGAAGCTCGCGCTTCCGGAGCTGCGGCAGTTCAACCAGCGCGTCACCGTCCGCGCGCGGATCCTTCCGCTTTCCGCCCGGGAAACGTCCCGGTACGTCCACCATCGGCTGAGCGTCGCGGGCGCCTCCGGCGGGGCGTTCCTCTCCCCGGCGGCGGAGAAGCTCCTCTTTCGACGGTCGAAGGGCGTTCCCCGGCGGATCAACCAGCTGTGCGACCGTGCGCTCCTGGCGGCCTGCCTGCGGAGCGCGGCCCGCGTGGAGCGCGAGGACGTGGTACGCGCCGTGGCTTCGCTGGCCGACGCCGGCGGCGCGGCCGCGGGTCCGTGGCGCTGGCTCCGCTGGAAAGGAGGGTGGGCGTGAGCCTCCTGCAGGACGCCCTTCGACGGGCGCAAAAGACGGGGGACGGGCCGTCACAGCTCCCCCTCGGACCGCTTCCGGGAGGGGCCGCCGGACGTCCGAAGACGCGCGTGAAGTTGTTGATCGGCGTCCTCGCCGCCGCCTTCGTCGTCGGCGCCGGGGGAGTCCTCCTCCTGTCCCGCATGGGCGCGGCGCCGCCCGCGCAACCTCCTGCGTCCCCGGTCGCGGCGCCGCCCGCTCCGGTCGCACCGCCGCCGGCGCCCCAGGCCGCAGCGCCGCCGGCCCCTCCCGCATCCGTTCCGGCGAAACCGGCGGCGAAAAACGCTCCATCGCGGCGTTTTCCGGCGCGGCGGGCCGCCCCGGCCGCGGCCGCGGCGGATCCGGCCGTCGTCCTTCCCCCGTCCGAGGCGCCGGTCGAGAGAAAGGAAACCGCGGGGACGGCGAAGGATCCGGTCCTGGAAACGTTCAACGCGGGGGTGGCGGCCCTCGAACGGGGCGATGCGGAAGGCGCGGCCCGCCGGTTCCGCGAGGCGACCGCGTCGTCGCCGACGCTCGTGGAAGGCTGGAACGGCCTCGGCCTCTCCCTTCTTCGCCAGGGGAAGTTCGGCGACGCCGACGCGGCGTTCACGCGCGTGCTGGCCCTCTCTCCCCGCTACGTTCCCGGCCTGGTCAACGCCGGGCTGCTTCGGCTCGCGGAGGGGAGGGTGGAGGAGAGCGCCGCCCTCTTCGCCCGGGCCTCCGAGATGTCCCCCGGCGCGTCCGCTCCCCGCGTGAACCTCGCCGTGGCCCAGGCGCGGCTGGGGAGGCTCGGGGAAGCCGAGGAGACGCTGTTGTCCGCCAGGCGCCGGTTTCCCGGGAACGCGGACGTCCTCTACCACCTAGGCACCGTGTACGACCGGATGGGGGATCGCGGGAGGAGCGCGGAGGCGTACTCGGCGTTCCTGTCCGCCTCCGCCGGTGCGAGGCCGGCCCTCGAGGAGCGCGTCCGGGAGCGGCTGCGCGGCATCCGGTGAGGCGCCCCCGGAACGCGCCGGCTTGACGCCGGTCCGCGGGGCCGTCAGAATGATCGTACGAATCGGAAGTTCCCGCCGGGGCAATGGGAAGATGGTGAGAGACCATCGCTGCCCCGCAACTGTGACCGGTTACGAAATCCGCAACGGAGCCACTGCCCGGACGATCGGCGAACGGGCGGGAAGGCGCGGAGAGTAGGCGGGCGGCCCTTTCACCGGGCCGCTGAGAGCCGGGAGCCAGGATACCTCTCCGGCGGGGAGCAAACCCGAAGCGCCTTTCGCGGGAGAAGGGCCGGGACGGTCACGCGGGCTTCGAGTCACCGCACCCCCCACCCGTTCCACCGCGAGGCTTTCGGGTCGGGGGGTGTTCCTTTTGGTCCGCTCAGACGCCGTCGCAGCATCCCCGTTCCGCCGGGGAGTCGTTCTTCTCGCGGCGACGGCCATCCTTGCCGTTTCCTCCGCGGCCGCCACCATCGACGCGGCCGACCGGTTCCCGCTCGCGATGCGGGACGACCGGGGCGTCACGGTCCGGCTCCCTTCCCCCCCGAGGAGAGTCGTATCCCTCGCCCCCAGCCTCACCGAGAGCGTGTTCCTCCTCGGCAAGGGGAACCTCCTCGCCGGCGTGACGCGGTACTGCAATTTTCCCCCCCCCGCCGCGTCCCTCCCGAAGGTCGGGGGGGTGACCGACCCGGACGTGGAGCGGATCGTCGCCCTGTCGCCCGACATCGTCCTGTGCACGACCGACGGCAACCCGCGCGGGAAGGTCGCGGCCCTCGAGGAGATGGGGATCCCCTGCTTCGCCACCGCCCCCCAGGATCTCGACTCCGTCTTCTCCACGATCGAGCGCATCGGAGCAGTGCTGGGCGACGCCTCCCGCGGCCGCTCGGAAGCCGCGGCGCTCCGGCGTCGCGCGGAACGCGTCCGCCGCGTCGCCGGGAAAAGAGGTTCCGGCGCCGCTCCGTCCGTCCTGTTCGTCGTTTCCACCTCGCCGGTCATCGTCGCCGGAAACGGCACCTTCATGGACGAGCTCGTCCGGACGGCGGGCGGCAGGAACGCGGCGGCGGGCTACTTCGGCCGGTACCCGCGGCTGTCGGTCGAGGACCTCGTGGCGGCGAGCCCGGACGTGATCTTCGTGGCGGGGATGGCGGGGGTCGAACGGTTTCCGGAGGAGACGACCCGGTGGAGGGAGGTCCCCGCGTTCCGCGACGAAGCCGTGTACACGCTCGACGGAGACCTCGTGACCCGTCCGGGCCCCCGCCTGGTGGCCGCGCTCGAGGAGATATCGGGATACCTGTCGGCGTGGGCGGCGCGCCCCGGGGAATCGAACAGCGGGCGCGACGGGAGAAAGCGATGAGGCCCGGCCCGGAGCGGGGCTTCGCGGGCGCGCGGTCCGGGACGGTCTTCGCCGCCCTGCTCGCCGTCCTCGCGGGAGCCGTGCTCCTGTCCGCATCCACGGGGCCGGTCCGGATTCCGTTGGAACGGTACCTGGACATCCTCCTGCGCGGAGGCGCCGACACCTCCGCCCGGGTCCTGCTGTCGCTGCGGCTCCCCCGGGCGCTTCTCGGCGTTCTCGTGGGAGGAGCCCTTTCGTCCTCCGGGGTCGCGTTCCAGGCGCTGTTGCGCAATCCCCTCGCGGATCCGTACATCCTCGGCGTCTCCGGGGGAGCGGCCGTGGGGGCGCTCTCGGTCGCGCTCTTCCTGCCGACGGACGCTTCCCCCTTCCTGCCGTTCTTCGCCTTCGCGGGGGCCGCCCTTTCGGCGCTCGCCGTCTTCCTCCTGGCGCGGCGGCGCGGCGGCGTCTCTCCCGAACGGCTCATCCTGATGGGGGTGGTCGTCGGCGCGTTCCTGAACGCCGTCATCATGCTGATGGTCACGCTCTCCCCGCCGGGGAAGATCCCGGGGGCGCTCTACTGGCTGATGGGGGACCTCGGTCTGGCCACGCCCGGGCGGGTGGGCACGCTGCTGCCGTACGTCGCGGCGGGAGCGGCGGTCCTCTTCGCGCTCTCCCGCGGTCTCGACCTGATGCTCCTGGGCGACCATGCCGCCTTCCAGACGGGTCTTTCCGTCGAACGGGTCAAGACGGCGACCTACCTCACCGCGTCCCTTCTGGCCGGCTCGGTCGTGGCGGTCTCGGGGCTCATCGGATTCGTGGGGCTGATCGTCCCGCACGGCGCGCGCGTCCTGGTGGGTTCCGGCCATCGGAAGCTCCTCCCGGCGGCATTCCTGATGGGGGGCGCGTTCCTCGTCCTGTCCGACGTGATCGCGCGGACGGCCTCCCCATCCGGGGAGCTGCCGGTGGGCGCGGTCACGGCGCTCGCGGGGGCCCCGTTCTTCCTCTACCTCCTTCGCCGCAACGGGGGACGGTCGTGAACCCGGTGCTTTCGGCCCGGAGGATCTCGTTCGGGTACGGCGAACGGGACGTCCTGCGCGGCGTCGACGCGGAGCTGTTCCCGGGCGAGGTGGCGATCCTGCTGGGGCCGAACGGCTCCGGGAAGAGCACGCTGATCAAGATCCTCTCGGCGGTGCTGCCGCCGCGGGAAGGCTCGGTCCTTGTCTGCGGCCGGCCGCCGGGGGAGTACTCCCGCCGCGAGATGGCCCGGCTCCTCTCGGTGGTCGGCCAGGACCCGCCGATCGGATTCCCGATGACGGTCGAGTCGTACGTCGCGCTCGGCCGGTTCCCCCACCAGGGGCTCTTCGGCGGGGCGGGGCCGGAGGACCGCGCGCAGGTGGACGCGGCCCTCGGGATGGCGGGAATCGACGAACTGCGGGCGAGGGGACTCCAGGAGATCTCCGCCGGGGAGCGCCAGAGGGCGGCCGTCGCCCGCGCGATCGCGCAGGGAGCCCGGGTGATGCTGCTCGACGAGCCCACCGCGTTCCTCGACATCCGGCACCGGGTGGCGTTCTACGAGGTCGTCACGCGTCTTTCGGAGGAGTGCGGGATCGCCGCATTGGTGGCGTCCCACGACCTGTCGCTGTGCGCGGAGTACGGGAGCCGGATCGTCCTGCTGTCGGGCGGGACGGTGGCGGCGCAGGGGAGGCCGGAGGAGGTGCTCACGCCGGAAAACGTGCGGGCCGCGTACGGGATCTCCGTCGCCTGCGTCCGGAAGCCCGCCGCCGGCGCGATCCGCGTCACCCCGCTGCGGGAGAACCCGCGGCGGTAGCTTTTTCACCAGGGCGGAA